>JADZAX010000387.1 GCA_020852405.1 Verrucomicrobiales bacterium | reverse complement strand
GAAGTGGAAATAGCCAAAAACGGGTCAAGCTCATGTCTCCGGAGACCCCGGGGCCGGAGGTGTACCGGGCCGTGGAAGTCCGGGTTTCCGTGGCGACTCCCAGAACCACGGAATTTCTGCTGTCCCAGCAGGCCCGTCAGGAGGGAGTGCCAGGACAGGTGGGATCACCGCATGCCACCATGAAGAAAACCGTGTCGGACCCTGGTGGCGCATTTGATCCCCAACGGTCCGGCGCCGGCCGTACCTTGGACCAGCCTCCGCACGGCCATGGACCAGGGTCTGGAGCGCCGGATTCGTATGCATTTTCCCACGCCAATGGTGGCGGATTCTCCGCCGCTGCGGAGGGGAGCAGTATCAACAGAGGTGGCATCAAAATTCAACCCTTGGACAGTGATGAGAAGTCAGCCCTTCTGGAGGTCCCTGTTTATCAGGACCTGAATGCCTCCTTCAGCAACATCCTGTTCGTGGTGGGGTCGACCGAATTTGCCAATGGGTCCTCGCTGGAGCAACTCAATGTGATCGCCCGTGTGATGCGGGACGAACCTGCCAAAAAATTCCTCATCGAAGGACACGCTTCCGATGAAGGTGAGGAGGATGCCAATCTTCGGCTGTCGGTGGCCCGCGCCGCGGCGGTGGAGCAGCATTTGCTGGACCGCGGTGTCCGCCCGGAGCAATTGGTGGGCCTGGGTTACGGGGAATATGACCAGGAATACCCGGTGAGCGGTTTCGAGCCCGCTTACGAAAGGGAGCAAAAGCGCCACCTGAACCGTCGTGTGGTGGTCCGGGTCCAAGCCGAATAGCACTGCCCCCGGAGTTCACGGTCCGCTGTCCGCAAGCCGTTTCACCTCAAACCGGCGGAACGCCACGGGATCATTGTGGCCGGCGATTCCGATGAAACCTTTCTTTTTGGTGAGGCCTTTGGGTATTTTGCGGGTTTGCAGCAGGTTAATTTTGGACAAATCGGTTTGGAGGATCCGCGTCCCATTGAGGATGATCTCAATGCGCTGACCGTCGACGATCACTTCCTCGAAATTCCATTCAGACGGAGCTCTCAAATAGCCGGTCTGGGCCGCCACGAGCCCCACGATGGAGCCATTGTGCTCGGTGGGCTGGAGTTTGCCGGAATATTTGGGATGACTCTGGTCCAGGATCTGGATTT
The DNA here is from genome assembly GCA_020852405.1 of Verrucomicrobiales bacterium. Taxonomy (GTDB): domain Bacteria; phylum Verrucomicrobiota; class Verrucomicrobiia; order Verrucomicrobiales; family DEV007; genus JACKQE01. The sequence goes on along the minus strand of JADZAX010000387.1, from coordinate 4,793 downwards.
CAAGCCCTTCCCTGGACGGATCCCCAAAATTAGGGGCCCGCAGAGCCAGTCCGCTGTTGGCGCCCGGAGGGAGCTTGAACTCGCAGCGGAGAACAAAATTCCCGTATTCCTCCGTCGTCAGCAGCGCTCCCCGATGGCCGGGTTTGCAGACGAAGGTGCCATCCTTCACCTCGTAGCCGGTGGTCGTGCCCTGCCATCCGGTGAGATCCTTTCCATTGAAGAGTGCCGTGAACCCTTCTGACGCTCGGAGGGACAGGAAATGGTTGGCTTCCTCCGGACTGATGGGGCGCAGAAACAAGTGCCGCCACCGGACCGTCCCACCGATAGCCTGAAGCTGGATCGGCCCATGGGCGGGAGCCGGCCGGGCCCTTGTCGGGTCGAAGGGGTTTTCCAAGCGGGATTCCACCACCTTGTCGGAGCCATCGAGTTGGATCGTAAGGAGTTCCCCTATAAGCTGGAGATGCAGAGCATGCCAGGAAGTTGCGGAGGGCGCATCGTCGCCACGAGCCTCCGGCAGACTCGCCGGACACCCCCGGAGGCCGATGCCGGCCTTGGCGCCAGTGTCCGCTGAAAACTCGGCCCAGAGCTCAAAATCGCCGTATTCCTCACGCGTCGTCAGATGGAGCCCCGTGCCAAGCCCCTGTAACCCGTCATTCTGGGCGGTCCAATGCGAGCTCAGAGTTTCCATGCTGGCATTCTGGTAGTCTTGGAGTGCCGATGCCGGCATCAACCAGAGGAGGGTGGGATCTTCCGTTCCCCGGCCATACCAGCCACTCAGATCACGGCCATTCCAGAGAGCAAAGGCCCCGGACGGAGCCTCTCCCGGCCCCGGAGCAGCGACCAGTGCCGAAACTGGAGGAAGCGCCAACAGCAACCCCGGGAGCAAGACGCGGATGGGTGTCTTCATGGGGACGGGACAATTTGATCTTTGGTGAGGCTGCGTCCGCTGTCCCGGTGCGTCAAGGCGTTTTCTGGACCTCCCTATTTTCCGGCCTTCACCTTGGCATCACTGGGAGCCTCACCGGTTCCGAGCAGCGCGTGGGTGAGGAAATCGGACACGAAGGCCTCCACTGCCGGGCCGAACCCCTTTCCCTGTCCGCCACCTGCGACGGTGACCATGGTAATGGGAACTCCGGCCGCTTCCAAGGTAAGGTCAGCCGTCAACAGAATCGGGAGCAAAAGAAACAAAAAACACGGGGAGGCAGAGGGAATCATGCATCCCCAAACCCCAAGCCAGCGTAAGCGTTTCCAAACCAAGCGTGGCTGGAAAATTTTTACCTGGAAACAAAAAGGATTGACTAAGGGCACGCAATTCAGTATTCGGTGTGTTGAACAGAGCATGGGAAGGCCCCTTCCAGCTTGTAATTTTTGTAAATTGAGTTAAATTTTTAATAGTTTTATAACCTCAATGGGAATCAAAAACACAGCCTTCATGTTGGCATGCGCCGTCTTGGGTTTGGGCAACATCAGTTGCGCGACCAAATCGACCATGGCCAAGTTGGGCGATTTCCAGTTCAACGTGGGCCAATACGGCCAGAGCAATATCGGGACGCACGTTGAAAGCGGCAATTCCGCTTCTTCGGGAACCATGGCTTCCACGGTTGAGGCCGTTCGTGACGGACAGGGGCAGGCTGGGGCCTACCAGTCCGTCAAATACAATCCGGATGCCCGGAAGCTGATCCCCAAAGAATTTGTAGTTCGGACCACCGCCTACACTCACAATGAATCGGACCATCGGGAGTATGGCCGACAAAATGCCGCCGGTTCCAATTTGAAGTATGGCAGCCAGAAGAGTGCGGCGGCGGATTGGTCCCGCTTCCCTTTGGGGACTCGTTTCAAAATTGCAGGACTTCCCGGAGAATACATTGTGGATGATTATGGCCGGGCATTGACCGGAACGAACACCATAGACCTTTACAAGCCGGATTTTTCTTCCATGCGGGCTTGGGGAACCCGGAATGTCGGCATTGAAGTCATCGAATGGGGCAGTTTTGAAGCGAGCCGCCGCATTCTGGATGATCGGAAAGCCAAGCCGGACGCCGATCATGTGCGCCGCATGCTCCACGACATTGAGAGCAAGATGGACCGCATTCCTCCGGAATTGCGCAATGGCTTCGCCGCCTAAGGGCTGTGGCCGTGGTGCCTGAATCATTTCCGGTGGTGCGTTTGACCAAGGTTCAGCGGGCCGCATGGATCGAAAAACGCCTCGCGGAATGGTATCCGGAGACGCCGATCCCGCTGGATCACCGGGATCCATACACCCTTCTGGTGGCAGTGCTGCTCTCCGCACAATGCACGGATGCGCGGGTGAACCGGATCACTCCCAAGCTCTTTGCCCTTGCGGATACGCCGTCAGCCATGGCTTTGAAAACCGTCGAGGCGGTCGATGCCATCGTCCGTCCTTGCGGACTGTCTCCCCGCAAGGCGCGGGCGATTGTGGAGCTTTCCGCCCTCCTCATGGAGCGCCATGGAGGAGAGGTGCCGCAGGCCTTTGACGCCCTGGAGGCATTGCCTGGTGTCGGGCACAAAACCGCCTCCGTCGTCATGTCCCAGGCCTTCGGGGTGCCTTCCTTTCCTGTCGATACCCACATTCACCGCCTTGCGCAGCGCTGGGGGCTGACCAACGGTCGTCATGTGGTTCAGACCGAAACCGATTTGAAGCTATTGTTTCCCCGTGAATCCTGGAACCAACTGCATCTCAGGATCATTTTCTATGGCCGGGAGCACTGCACTGCCCGCGGTTGCGATGGCACGGTTTGCAAGCTCTGCCGGGAGCTCTATCCTGACCGGAAGCGGCCACCGAAGGTGAAGAAGGCGTGATGAAGTCAGCCGGACGAGCCTTCTTTCTCCACGGCAGTGGTTGGCGTGGACCGGAAGTGGCAAGACTCTGAATCGATCCTTTTCGATACCATGTCCCAGTCCTCCATGATGCGTCGAGTGCTCCTCGAGGGGCGTGCCTCCCTGGTGCTGGCGGTGCCATTGATCGCCGGGCAGGTCAGTCAGATGCTGGTTGGTCTGGCGGACACGGTGATGATTGGAAGGCTTGGGGTGGTGCCTTTGGCCGCTGCCACGTTTGCCAACACGGTGCTGCATCTGCCGCTGATGTTCGGCATCGGAATCACAATGGCGGTTTCGATCCGGGTTTCCCAGGCGCGTGGGGCGAATCAACCCTCGGAAGCCCGGGGAGCGCTTCGCCATGGCTTGCTGTTGGGGTTATTGGTCGGCCTGTTGTCCGTTGGTCTTGCTTACGTGTTGATTCCTTTCCTGGGGGTATTTGGTCAGGAGCCTGCCGTGACCCATGCGGCAGGGGACTATTTTGTGATCGTGGCCTTCTCCATGATACCGGCCATCGGATCCATGGCGGTAAAAAACCATGCCGACGCCATGAACCATCCCTGGCCCGCTTTCTGGATCCTGCTGAGCGGCGTCGTGCTGAACATCTTTTTTAATTGGGTGCTGATCTGGGGACACTGGGGCGCGCCGGCCCTGGGTTTGGAGGGGGCGGGTCTGGCTACGCTGCTCGCACGATCTGCCACCTTGGGGGGGCTGATCTGGTGGGCCCGGCGTTCTTCCCATCTCAGCGGTTGGGTGCCCCTGAGATGGTGGCGACGTCCCGACTGGTTGGCGGTGCGGTCGCTGGTGAAAGTGGGACTCCCCGCCAGTCTGCAATTGCTGGCCGAGATTGGGGCGTTTGTGGCCGCCACGATTCTCATTGGCACGATGAGCAAAGAGGCGCTGGCTTCGCATCAAGTGGCCATCAGCTGCGCGGCCACGGTATTCATGTTTCCTCTCGGTCTCTCGATGGCGCTGACCGTGCGAATGGGAGAAGCGTGTGGCGCCGGAGACCGGGAGCGGTTGCGCCCCATGGTGGTCAGTGGATGGTTTTTGGGACTGGGTTTCACTAGCATCAGTGCCACCTGTTTCCTGCTGTTTAACGGAGCTATGGCGGGCTGGTTTTTGACGGACCCCGCAACGCGTGAGATGGCGGCGATGCTGCTCACTATCTCGGCGGCCTTCCAATGCAGTGATGCCCTGCAGATTCTGTCCGGGGGAGCTCTGCGGGGATTGAATGATGTTTCCGTGCCGGCGTGGATTGCGGTCTTCGCCTATTGGGTGATTTCCCTGCCGTTGGGCTGGTGGTTCGCCTTCCCCCTGCACGGCGGGGTCGCCGGCATTTGGTGGGGCATCACCATTGGGCTGACCTTCACTGCGGTGGTGCTTGGCGGGCGGCTTTGGATCAAGACCACGCCGGAGATTGCGGCACCCGAGGGATCCGGCTGTTCTTGATGAATCCTTTTCCGTCTTTACAGAGGACGTGATCTTTGGCCATGATCACTCCCATGATGGCCTACATCCTCGCACTTGACCAAGGCACGACCAGCTCCCGCGCCATTCTTTTTGATCACACCGGAGCGGAGGTGGCTCTTGCCCAGGAGGAATTTCCCCAACTGTTTCCCAGGCCGGGCTGGGTGGAGCACGATCCCGACGCCATCTGGGAAAGCCAACTCCGGACGGCCCGTGCGGTGTTGACCAAAGCCGGCGTGGGAGCGGGGCAGATCGCCGCCCTGGGCATCACCAACCAACGCGAAACCACGATACTGTGGGATCGTGCCACAGGCCGGCCGATCCATCATGCTTTGGTCTGGCAGGATCGCCGCACTGCGGACTATTGCCGCAGCCTTCATGAATCAGGCGACGCGGAACGGGTCCGGAAAAAGACGGGACTGGTGGTGGATGCCTACTTTGCCGCATCCAAAATCCGATGGCTGCTTGACGAGGTTCCCGGAGCCCGG
>JADZAX010000386.1 GCA_020852405.1 Verrucomicrobiales bacterium | reverse complement strand
TCCGCAAGCAGAAAGAGAACATTGAGCCGGAGATCGTCCTTGGAATCAAGTAGGGATTGGGAGGCGATGGCAAGCCCTCCCGTGGCCAGCAAACATGCCAAACCGAGCCGGAATCTGTGTTGCCAGGTCGATGCGGTGTGCATTTTTGTGAGTCTGAAGGATCTTCACGATTCTCGCAAGGTCGCTGATCACCTTGGCATTCAAACATTCGAATTGGATGACGGAACCGATCTGGTATCTCTGCGATACTCGTCTTCCAAAAGGATGCCAAATTTTTCTTGATAAACCGGAGAAGTCCGGCTATGGTCCGCCCCTTCCCGCTCCCTTGTGGTTTCGGTTTCCCCGGACAAAGTGGCCTACGGGACAGACCCACGGTCTCCAGACGACTCATCTGCCATGAAAAAGGATCTTCATCCCTCCTACAATCCCACCACCATTTCCTGCACCTGTGGAGCAGTTTTCGAAACCCGTTCCACGGTCAAAGATCTGCGCGTCGGTATTTGTGCCCAATGTCACCCGTTCTTCACCGGTGAGACCCGGTTTGTAGACACCGCTGGTCGGGTTGACAAATTCGCCAAGCGCTATGGCAGCTCCCGTGCGGCGCGCGCGACTCGCCCGAAACTCGGGTAGTCTGAATTGTTTTTCTTGGGACGGTGAAAGGAGGTCTTTGGGCTTCTTTCACCGTTTTTTTGTACTGGACTGCTCGCGGTGGATTACTCATCTTTAATCGAACGAAAACGCTCCCGTTTCAGAGAGTTGGAAGCGGCCATGGCAGGGGAAGGGTTCTTTTCCGATGCCAGGCGTTCGATGGAAATGTCCCGGGAATACAACAAAACCAAGGCGCTGCTTGAGAAATGGGAGGAATTCGAGGGAACTCAGGCGGATTTGTCCGAGAATGAAGTGTTAATCAAGTCAGAGGATGAGGAATTGGCCTCTCTGGCCCGGGAGGAGATCCCAGCCCTCAGCGCACGTCTCGTCGAATTGGAAACCGAAATCCAATATTCGCTGCTTCCTCAGAATCCCGCTGAAGATCGTGATGCCATTGTGGAAATCCGGGCGGGAACCGGAGGAGACGAGGCTGCCCTTTTTGCCGGTGATCTCTATCGGATGTATGTCCGCTACATCGAGCGGCGAGGGTGGAAGATCGAATTGATGGACTCCAACGTGTCGGAGCTCGGGGGATTCAAAGAAGTGGTTTTCAAAGTCTCCGGCGAAGAGGTGTTCCGCTGGTTGAAATATGAAAGCGGCGTTCACAGGGTCCAGCGGGTTCCCGCCACCGAGACCCAAGGCCGCATTCATACTTCCGCCGCCACGGTGGCCGGTCTCCCGGAAGCTGAGGAGGTAGATATTGAGCTCCGTCCGGAAGATTTGCACATTCAGGCGACCCGTTCAGGGGGACCGGGCGGGCAGCACGTCAACACAACGGATTCCGCCGTCCAAATCACCCATTTGCCTACCGGTATTTTCGTCAAATGCCAGGAAGGTCGCAGCCAGGGTAAGAACAAGGAACGTGCCATGGAGATTCTCCGGGCGAGGTTGCTCGAGGCGAAACTGCGTGAGGAGTCAGAAAAATATTCGGCTCACCGGAAATCTTTGATTGGTTCCGGTGGTCGCGAAGAAAAAATCAGGACCTACAATGTCCCTCAGAACCGTCTCACCGATCACCGTATCGGGTTGACCCTTTATAATTTGGACCAAGTCATGGAAGGCTCACTGGGGGGAGTCATTGAACCTCTCCAAGCCGCAGAAATGGAGGAGCGGCTCAAAGATGCCGGGATGCTCTGAGATCAACAGGGGCTCGGATTAGGCAATAATCTCCTTGACCACCTGCCCTCCTTCCGGTCCCGTCAGGCGGTGATTCCTGCCGGCATAATGGAACGAGAGTTCGTTGGGCTGCAGGCCCATGAGATGGAGAATGGTGGCGTGAAGGTCGCGGAAATGCACTTTGCCTTCCACCGCCCGGGCTCCCGTGTCGTCCGTTTTCCCATGGACATGGCCGCCTTTGACGCCACCGCCCGCGAGCCAAAAAGTGAATCCATTGGCGTTGTGACCGGTTTCATCCTTGCCATCTTCCGGGATCAAGCCGGGGCGTCCAAATTCGCCTCCCCACACCACCAGCGTTTCCTCCAACAACCCACGCTGTGAGAGATCTTCCAGCAGGGCCGCGATGGGGGCATCGGTCGAAAGGCAATTGGCTTTCAAATCGGCGCGGTGATTTTTGTGCTGGTCCCAGCTGCCATGGTTGAGTTCAATAAAGCGAACCCCAGCTTCCGCGAACCGACGAGCGAGCAGGCATTGGCGACCGAAATCCGATGGTTTGCAGGTTCCTTCAGGGTGGTCGACCCCAACCTGGTAGCGCTCCAGAACTGAGGCCGGTTCATTGCTGATGTCGAGCAATCCGGGGGCCACGCTTTGCATCCGGAATCCCAATTCCATGGACTCGATGACCGATTCCAATCCCTGATCCTCGGGGCGCGCAGACTGGTGCTCGCGGTTCATGGCTTGAATCAAATCCAATTGCCGACGCTTTGCCGCTGCGGGCAGATGATCGCTGGCGATGTTGGCGATGCTCGCCTTGGACATGTTCTCCCCGTTCACGCCGACGGGAGTTCCCTGGTAAACGGGAGGCAGGAAGGCGCAGGAATAGACCTGGGGTTTTGAAGTGTTCAGGCTGATGAATCCCGGCAAATTTTGATTCTCCGTCCCAAGTCCAAAATTGATCCAAGAACCGATGCTGGGGCGTGCCCGCAAACGGTCTCCGGTATGCAATTGAAGGAAGCTCTGGGCATGGTTGCCGGTGTCCGCATACATCCCGTTCAGCAGGCAGAGCTTGTCCGCGTGCTTGGCGGTATGGGGCAGCAACTCCGAGATGGCGAGGCCGCTCTCGCCGTGCTGTTGGAATTTGAAAACGGAACCGGGATGTTTCTTTTGGCCCGTTTGCGGCTTGAAATCAAAGGTGTCCATCTGCGCGGGTCCTCCGCTCATGCAGAGAAAGATGACCCGTTTGGCCGTGGCTGGCAGAGCAGGGGTGCGAGCCTCCAGATTGGGCGACGCGTAAGCCTTGCCTGAACCGGCTTGGCAAAGGGCGGCCAGGGCAAGGTAACCGAACCCGCAGGAACTGGACTCAAGGAACTGCCGTCGAGAGAACCTGGCTTTCATGGTTGAATTGCGGAGCTCAATCGACATACCTGAATTCGTTGGTCGCAAAGAGTGCCTGAACATAGGCACTCCAAGCCATCTCGATGCGCAAGTTCGGGGTGGTTCCTTGCAATTTCAACTCCGCGTCCACGTCCTGGATCATGGCCAAGGCCCTATCCACTTCTCCGGGGGCAGGAGGGCGGCCAAGCACCCTGCGCAGGATGATCTCAGCTCGGACCGGGTCTTCGATTGCGGGCTGGGAAATCAGGAGGCGGGCCAAGCGTCGCGATTGGTCAAGCACGAAAGGGCTGTTGACTAAAAAGAGAGCTTGGGTGGGCAGGGTGGTGACATCTCTCTTTCCGGCCACGGCGACGCCGTCCGGCAGATCGAATGCGGACAATTCAGGGGGAGGGGAATTTCGCAGCCTGCAGAGATAGACACTGCGGTGAGGACTGGCCTCGTGCAGGTCGCCGGCCAAGTTCAGAAGAATATCCCGGTGCCGGATGATGGATCCCGCTCCTGGAACCAGAGTCAAATCGTTGGAGGCTTGAAGCATGGCGTCGCGGATCGTTTCCGCATCCAGTCGGCGTCTCAGATGCCGGGACATCCAGAGATTATCAGGATCGGCGGTGACGAGGGCATCGGCGGCAGAACTGCTCAATTGATAGGTGCGGCTCAGAACGATGTCCCGGATCAGACGCTTCACTGACCAACCTTGGTTTTGGAATCGGGTGGCAAGATAGTCCAGTAAATCGGGATGGCTGGGGCGGCTTCCATAGACCCCAAAATCATCCGGGGTGGTGACGATGCCCTGACCGAAGAGGTGATGCCAGACGCGGTTCACCATCACCCGTGCCGTGAGTGGGTGATCCCTCCGGGTCAGCCAAACGGCGAGTTCGAGTCGTCCACTCCTGCTCTTTTCCTGAATCACTGGTTCTCCGGGCATCACACATGCCGTGAGGAATCCACGAGGAACTTGGTCTCCTAGGCTTTTAGAGTCCCCTTTCAAATTGATCCGACAATCGACGGACTCTTTCCGGTCCCGCACCCCCATCGCGAGTGGGGTGTCCACCGGCCATTTCGGCTTTGGTGGCGGCTTCGGCTTCCCTGTGTTAGAATCCAAGACCAGCACGGTTTCTTTGAACCCCTCGGGTGGGGAGACATGCGCGGCGGACTGGAGGACATGCAAATCAGTGGCGGGAGCTGTCAGCGCCTCATTGGCGGCCACGCCCCAGAGGGATTCGGTGCTTTTGAAAATGCCGGCCAAGGCATAATAATCGCGGGTGGGGATGGGATCGTGTTTGTGGTCATGGCACCGCGCGCAGGCTACGCTCAAGCCCATGACCCCGGCGCTGACGACGTTGATCTGATCGTCGATCACATCCATTTCAAAGTTCTCATTCATGGCTTTGGCCGGCTTTGAACCCAGGGCCAGAAAGCCAGTGGCCACCAGTTGCCGATCCCGCTGGATGTCGTTCGACGCAGGAAGCAAATCCCCCGCAATCTGCTCGGTCAGAAACTGATCATAGGGCATGTCCTCATTGAAAGCGTCGATGACATAATCCCGGTAGCGCCAAGCGTGAGGAAATGTGGGATTCCGGCTCAGTCCATCATTGCCGTTGGATTCTCCGAACCTGGCCACATCCAACCAATGCCGTCCCCACTGCTCCCCAAATTGAGGTGAAGCGAGCATGTGATCGACCACCCGTTCAAGAGCTTGTTGCCCCTGCTCGGAGAAGTCTTTTTGGAAAGAAGATGACTGTTCGAAGGTGGGAGGCAATCCCAATAGATCGACAGAAAGTCGGCGGATCAGTTCTCCGGGCGAGGCATCGGCGGTGGGGGTAAGTCCGGCTTGCTCCATTCGAGCGAGGACAAACTGGTCCACGGGGGTAACTCCCCACTGCCTGTTTTTCGTCGGTGGCAGCGGAGGTGACTGGATGGGCTGGAATGACCAGAGTGTGGTGGCAGTGGGAACCGGATTGGCCACTGGAATGGGCTTTTCTGGAACGCGTGGATCCGGGGCTCCCATGGCGATCCACTTTTCAAAATCAGCGATCACCGCCTCCGGCAGCGGGGCCTTGGGGGGCATTTCAAGATCCTCTTTCCACTTCAGGGCATGGATGATCAGGGATTCTCCGGGTTTGCCGGCCACCATCGGGGGGCCTGATTCGCCACCTTTTCTGAAATCCTCCCGGTTGTCGAGACGGAGTTTGCCGCCAATTTTTTTTGAATCTTTGGCATGGCATTCAAAGCAATGCTTGATGAGAACTGGCCGGATTTTGGATTCAAAAAAGGCCAGGCCTGCCTTGTCATCCGCAGTCGAGGAGGCAACCGGGACAAAACCCGTCGTTACAACAAGAAGAAAAAACAGGAGCAACCTCATCTCACACCGACTGACACAAGGCCTCAGTGTAGGATATTTGCCCAGAGAATGGCAATCAAAAGCTTGGACGCATTCGTGCCATTCCGGTGGATTTCAAGGCATTGTAACTTGGGTCGCGGCCCGGTGGGCCCCCTCCCGTGTTCTCTGGACTGCGCCGGTTTTGGAATGGAAAGGCAGAAGTCGCGGGGCACTCTCAGCAGTCTTGAGCGGCCGCGACGAGATGCCCGACCGTGATCCCGACTTCGACCATCGCGATGTCGCCGGGGGCGCTCAGCCCAAAACGATCGACCCCGATGACCCGGCCTTTCAGACCGACGTATTTGTGCCAAAGACCGCTGACTCCTGCTTCGATCGCGAGCCGCTTGGTGCAGGCCGCAGGGAGAACCGATTCACGGTAATCTGCCGATTGGCGGTCAAAACGTTCCATGCAGGGCATCGAAACAACACGGGTGCCGCTTCCCAGTTGCTCAGCGGCGGCCAACGCGAGCGCGAGTTCACTGCCGGTGGCTATCAAAATGGTCTCCAAGGGGGAGGTTTCCCGCAGCATCACATAGCCCCCTAGCGAGGTGCCCTCGCGACGGGTAGCCACCGACACAAAGGAAAAATTGGGCACATTTTGGCGGGAAAGAATGAGGGCCGTGGGGCCATCCTGACGAAGGAGCGCTGCGGCAAAAGCGCCGGCAGTCTCCTCTGGGTCACCAGGCCGGATGACATCAAGATTTGGAATGATCCTTAGTCCGCTGACCGTTTCCACCGGCTGATGGGTGGGACCGTCTTCCCCGACACCAACCGAATCGTGGGTGAAAATGTAAGTGACAGGCAATCCGGCCAGCGCAGCCAGTCGGATGGCGGGACGTAGATAGTCCGCAAAGACCAGGAAGGTGGCTCCGCTTGGTTGGAAAATGCCGTCATATGCCAGACCGTTGCAAATCGCTCCCATGGCATGCTCCCGGATGCCGAACCAGATGTTCCTTCCGGAGGGATTGTCTCGGCTGTAATCTCCGAGATCTTTGAGGTGATTTTTGGTCGAACCAAAGAGGTCCGCGCTTCCAGTCACCAGCAGTGGCAATGCCTTGGCGCAGGCATTCAACACCACCCCGCCGGATCCACGCGTGGCGTCTTTGTAATCAGTCGCAAATTCGGGGATGTGACTGCTCAAATCGGCAGGAATATCGTGGGACAACGCGGCCTGCAACTGCCCGGCAAGACCTGGATTCGCGGCAGCCCAAGCGTCATAGGTCATCTTCCAAGCGGTATGGACGCCGGCACGCTCGGCTGCCTTGTCGGCGAAGAATTCCCGCACTTCCGGGGACACGTAGAAGGTTTCAGCAGGAAGTCCAAGTCCGGCGCGAGCGGAATCCGCGAATTTCGCACCACCCTCACCATGGCCTTTCGCCGTTCCAGCGACTTCTGGAATGCCCCGTCCGATTTCCGTTTTGGCCTCGATCAGCTTGGGACGTCCATTGTCGTTGGCTTTGGCCTCTGCAATGGCCGCGGAGATTGCCTTGAGATCATGTCCGTCGATCCGCGCAACATCCCATCCCGCGGCTTCGAAGCGGGCGAGGGTGTTTTCGCTTTGCGATTTGGACGCCATGGCATCGAGGGTGACATCGTTGGAATCGTAAATCAGAATGAGATTGTCGAGACCCACATGTCCGGCGAAAGCAATTGCTTCACTGGCAACCCCTTCCTGAAGGCAACCATCGCCCGCGAGAACGATGACATGGTGGTTGATGATCGTGTGGTCGGCGGTGTTGAACCGGGCCGCCGCCATTTTTCCTGAGACTGCATAACCCACCGCGTTGCCCACTCCCTGCCCCAGGGGACCAGTGGTGGCCTCGACTCCGGGCGTTTCGCGGAATTCCGGATGACCGGGGGTGCGGCTGTGCAACTTCCGGAAATTCTTGACGTCTTGTAGACTCAAATCGTATCCAGCGAGATGCAACCAAGCATAGAGGAACATGCTGCCGTGACCTGCGGAAAGGATGAAACGGTCGCGCCCCAGCCACAGGGGATCGCCCGGGTCACACACCAACGCCTCACCGAACAACACCGCTCCGATTTCTGCGGAACCCAGGGGCAATCCCAAATGTCCGGAAGAACAGGCGTGAACGGCATCGATGGCGAGACCGCGGGCTTCATTGGCAGCTTTGGCAAGAACGGCTTGATTCATGAACGTGGGACTAAAATTGGCTTTGAAGGTTACGCGACCCATAGAGGTGGCAGGCCCTTGCTGCAAGCAGCAAAAAGGCCAACAATCGCCCCCGGCTTCATGCTACAGTTCGGATGAAAAGCAGTGTTCCGGATAGCTCACTTGGCGGAGAATTCCGCCATCGTGCGCAGGATGATGGCCACCGAGCATGCTCCAGCATCAGGCTTGCCGAGGGATTTTTCCCCCAAGGTTTTGGCCCGGCCCATGGTCGCGATGAGGTTTTCCGAGGCATCCCGTCCGGCTTCTCCGGCTGCCGCCACGGCGTTGATGGCTTCTGCAAAAGGAGAGCCAGCCGCCGCTTCCTCAAGCGCCTTTTCGGCAGCGGGATGAAGAGCATCGATCATGGTTTTATCTCCCGGTTTGGCGCCTCCCCGGGACATGACTCCTTCGAGGCCAACTTTCAGAAGTTCCGCCAACTCGGCCGTGCCAAAGTGGGAGTTCCCTGCGATGGCTTTGCCACCGTTGCGGAACAACGTCCCAAAGAGGGCGCCGGAAGCCCCCCCCATGGTGCTCATCATGGCCATGCCCAGTGTGGAGAAAGCTTTGTCGATTCCGGTGGATTCCGGATCGAGGGCTCCAAGTTTCTCGAGTGCGGCCGTCATTCCCCGCTGCATTCCCAATCCATGATCTCCGTCGCCAAGTGCCCGGTCGGCATCAGTCAGCAGGGGTTCTGCGGCAATGATGGCCTGGCAGACTTCTTGGAGCATGGAAATGACTTGGGGGGCGTCGAGGGCAGTTTTGGGCATGATGGGAATGGTTTGGAAAGGGAGAAAAAGGGGGAACGGGTATCAGAGGTTCAGGCTCCCCAACTTCCTGCCATTTTGGAATAACAGAAGGACTGGCAAGGCATGTCCCAGAGAGGTTTTAATTCTTTATCCAAGCGGGTGATGCTGAATGAGATTCCCGCCATTTCCTGGCAGGTCACCAAAGGTCCCACGATGACATCATGGATAATCAAACCGCGTTCAGTGAGAAACTGGCGGGCTTTGCGGAGGCAGATGAGGCACTCCATCATCGTTGTGGCCCCAAGGCTGTTGACGAAGAAAACGATTTCATCCCCGGCAGAAAGAGGAGCGACTTCTGCATCCTTCTCAAAGTCCTCAAAAATGAGGTTCAGCATCATCGGCGTGAGGTCGTCGGCCGTTTGCATGGGCAACTCGGCGACCCCTTGCTCGCCATGAATGCCCATGCCGAGCCCAATTTTGTCTTCCTCAAGGTCGAACGTCGGCTTGCCGGTGGCAGGAATGGCACCGGGAGCCAGCGCGACCCCTACAGACCGGGTCTGGAGAACGGCTTTCCGAGCGGTGGCCTCCAAGGATTCGAGGCTGGTGGCTGTTTGAGAAGCGGCACCGGCGAGTTTGACCACGGGCACGAGACCGGCAATGCCACGTCGCTTGTGCTTTTCCGTTGGCGGAGCAGAGGCCACATCATCCCAGATGAGCACGGTTTTTACGGGAATGCCTTCTTCATCCGCCAACTCTGAGCCGATATCAAAATTCATCACATCCCCGGCATAGTTGCCGTAGAGATACAGAACTCCCTTGCCACGGTTGACTGCTTGGGTGGCCTCGAGGACAATGTCCGGAGGTGGTGCGGCAAAGATATCGCCGCAAGCCGCGCCATCGGCCAGATTACGTCCCACCAGTCCATGGTAGATCGGCTCATGACCTGAGCCGCCGCCAACGAGCAGAGCGACTTTTCCGTCCTGGATGTTTTTTAACACCAGCGAGCGGGCTCCCACATAAACGGCTTCGCCGTTGTAGGCGTCCACAAGGCCTTCGACGAGCTCATTAGCCACATTGAGGGGATCATTGATCAATTTCTTCATGCAAATTGGGAGGGGGTGACGCCAGGAAAACAAAGCCCCAAGGGAACTAGGAAGGATGGGCTTTGTCAAGACGCAAGGCGGGTGTTTTGCGAAGGATTCGCCCGCACCTCATGGTTGCGTCTCCGATTCCGGAGCCACGTCGGAGGTCGTTGTCTGGTAAAGATCCCGGTTGCTGGCTTGGAATTCGGCCTTGAGCCGGACGGTGAGGGAAGACAGATCGACGAGGTGCCAGCGCAGAAACGTCCAAGCACCAACGGCTCCGTCATGCTCGATGCCCACCAGCAAATGGTGGGCCTCCCGGTTGATTTTGTTGGTCTCACCTTTCGGTGTGAAGTAAAACGTGCGCAGGCTGGAGTTCAGAGAGCCCGAGGCCACCAACTTGGGATCAAGATAGGCGACTTGGCCGGTGGGGACATGCCGAATAAGAAGGTCCGGGTAACCTGAGCGCTGGTGTTCGCCGGCCAAGGTCGTGGGGATTTCGCAGGCGATGTCTGGCTGGGCATTGAGGTGGATCAGCAGGGCATCTTCGAAATGTCTGCTGACTTCGTTGATGCGCTTTTCTTTCCGGACAGGACTGTTCGGGAGGTTCAATTCTGCGATGACTTCTTCAAGCGATGCCTCAATGGCGGTGATCAGAGCCTTGTCGGCTGGAACGGCCGGATCTAGGGCGATGACCTCGTGCCCGGTTGCCGTGCGCACGAGTAGAGGGAAGGGAATGCCGCCAAGCGCCTGATCTTCGTTGATGGCCAAGGCCACCAGTTCTTCCAGGGGAGACCTTGCAGGTTCGGTGATTTGCGGCGGGGAATCACAGCCACTGACTCCAGCAGCCACGAGCAACAATCTTGAAAGGTGGCCAAAACGGAACATGACTGAAAGAAGGGGCAGTCATAATCGTTAGCACGATCCCGGGAAATAGGTCAATGTCGGATTCCCTGTCCAAAAAAGAAAAATCAATGGTTCAGCACAAACTCGGCGGTATTCACGAGCGACCAGATCAGGTCTTCCGTGCCGGTTTGTCTGGTTGCGCCTTCTCTGTTGAAGACCGCCAGACCGGCTTGCTTCTCATCCAGTTCAGGAAGCCGGCAAAAGGCGGACAAATAAACGTCTTCAATAATGGCTTCCGGAGTCAGATTACTGGCGGCCAGATGGGATGCCCAGCCTTTTGGATCCGTCAGCTTTTTCTGCAGACCCTCGGCATTCATGAGGTGGAGGGCCTGGACCACACTGCCATTCCTGTCCCGCTCGCAAGGGCAGTCCGCGCTGGAATTGGGGCGTGCGAAGGCATCGAGGAATTCAGAATTGATTTTGTAAGTCCATCCGGCCGAAGAGGGGCGGCCATCCAAAAGACCTTGAAATTTGGTGGGAACTTTTGTCACCGCCGCCACGGCATCGTGCATGGACTCTGCAGGAAGTCTGCGCCGGTAAGAGCGGGAAAAATCTCTCACATCAGCCAGGTTGCTTTCATTCGGGAGGGAACTTGTCTGATACGTTTCCGACAGCAGAATGGTGCGAACCAAGTGCTTCAAATCAAATTGATGGGCCACGAAGTCCTTGGCCAACCAATCCAGCAATTCCTGATTGGTCGCAGGATTCGAAGCCCGGAAATCATCCACCGGGTCGACGATCCCACGACCAAAAAACTCACCCCAAATTCGGTTCACCGCTGCCCTGGCCAGAAAAGGATTGTCTGGAGCGGTCATCCAATCGGCCAATGCTTCCCTTGGATCTTCGCCTTCTGGAATCGTAGGAGCGGGCGTTTCCGGAGGCTTCGGCGGCATCACGACCTTTGTGACCGGGTGCTCCACTCCTTTTCCAGGAGCCGAGTAGATATACTCCGCATCTCCTGAGATGGGGGCCGAAATCCCAGTGCCTTTGCGCTTGATGGAACCGAAAAAGGCAGCAAATCCGTAGTAATCATCCTGGGTCCACTTTTCGCTCGGATGATGATGACAGCGGGCGCAATCGAGACGCACTCCCAGAAAGACGCGACTGAAATACTGGGCTAGATCGGCTGGTTCGCGCTTGTCGCGGAACAAGGTCGCCGGACCAAAATCATGGGTGCTACCCGTCGCTGTGACCAGATCCCGGACAAAAGCGTCATAAGGGCGGTTTTCGCGGAACTGTTGCCGCAACCACTGGTCGAGCACGAACACCGCCTTCACTCCGACATGCTGGGTGTTGGGACGAATCAAATCCCCCCATTTGGTGGCCCAATGATCAGCCCACTCGACGTCTCGGGAAAGCATCGCATCGATGAACTTTTCGCGCTTGTCCGGAGAGGTGTCGGCAAGGAATGATCTGGACTGGGCGGGATCAGGCAACCACCCCAACGTGTCGAGGCTGGATCTTCGCAGGAACTCCGCGTCGCTGCAAGGCTCCGATCGGATGAGGCCAAGGCTTTCGTGTCGCTTTGTGGCGAGGCGATCAATCTCATTGGCCATCCGGAGGGAGGCATACCGGTCATGGGGCAAAAGTTTCTCGGGTGGGACCGTGACTCGGGAGAGTCCGACCAGATCGAAATAGCGCACTGAAATCACTCCTTCTCCCGGAGTAGTTCCTGCCGTGACAATGCCATTTTCATCCACCTTTGCCATCCCTTCATCCTGGGTGTTGAACAGAGCGACTGCCGTCACATCGCGCGTGGTTCCATTGGAATAGTGCGCGGTCACTGAGAGAGGGTGCTGGGAGCCTTTCTGATAGGTCTGTGCCACCGGATCGACCGAAATATTGAGCAGACTGGGTTCGTTGGGAGTCGAAAACTGGGCCCCTTGGCTGATCCATGTCCGGATCAACTGGTATGCAGGGGATCCGGGAGAAATCCTGGCGCCCCCTTCATGGGGAACCCCTCCGGACGCTTTTAAAAGTAGCAGGCTCTGGTCCGGAGCCCCCGTGACGATACGCCGCCCCCGATCTTCCTGCGCGATCTCATGGTAGTCCGCCGCAGGATCATATGAAAAAACGGTGAGCTTGAAGTTGTTTTGTCCTTCAGCTTTGGCATGGCAGGCTCCGGAAACACAACCCTGGCGGTGGAGCATCGGCAGGATGTCGTTGCGGAAAGAGACAGGTTCGGTTCCAGAAGCCAAGGGGGGACCGGCCAGTGCAAGGAGCAGAATGGGGAACAGGCGACAAATCATAGCAAGAACGTCTCTGTCAGGGTATCACGAAACGGAGCCATTGATCGCGGCGGGTTTGCGCTAGGCATTCCAAGAGGGCTCTTGTTTCGTTTGCGAAGGAATTTCCCAATCGGAGGCCATTGAAAGTCTTCCGTTACGCAGCTCCTTGCCTCCCGGAACTCAGAGATGAACTGCTGAATCAAGCCGGTAACCGGCTCTCCAATTCTTTCAGGAATTGATCGTAATCGAATTCATTTTCCGGGTCCAATATTCCATCTCCAAGATCGTTGATCCAAGAGTCCAGGGCTGTCCGCTTGTCATCAAAAGTGCCTTCCCATGGATTTTGTAGAATAGCTTTCGCCAGTCCGATGAAGGCGAGGGCGATGCTTTGTTCCTGGTTTGGCAGCTGATGGATCTGGGCTTCTTTTCCCGCCTGGTGGTTCCCGGAGGCTCTCATCAATCCATCCAAGGTGCAGTGGCAGCGGACTTTGATGTGGCATTCCGGCCACTCTTGCATGGCTTTTTTGCGCAGGGGAAGCAGCTCCTCATTGCTTGCCTGCGGAAAATGGAAGATCACGCTTTGGGTTGTCAAACATTGGATCGGAATACTTGCGGAGGCTGCCTGAGAGAGGCAAAACCGGGTGGCACGCATCAGCAAAACCACTTCCGGCTTTGTCAAGCGGTACGCCCTGGTGGCAAGGAATTCAGACAGGGAGAATCCATTGTAGGGTTCCTCCATCACGCATCGGATGTTTGGAGCCTGGGCTCCGCCAAGACAACGCAAGAGGCCATCGGTCTCCTCTGCTTTGGGAGTGATCGGACAGTCCTTGTTCTCCAGCATCGGGCAAACCACATCAGATGGGAGAAATTGGATCGTGAGCGCCTCGTTGGTTTCAGTGTCAGTCCCGAGGATATGGCAGGAAACCAAGGGGCCTGCAAGGGAGTCGGCATCCATCTGGCACTGGGGAAGCAAGGCTACAGTGCGGGGATCGGTGTTGCCAAAGAGAGATTCCGCCAGGCATCTCCGGGGATAGAGGGATTTCGGCACTGCGAGATTTTCCAGATAGCTTCCAGAACCAGTCAGATGTTGCAGACAATCAAGCAGCACGCGTTGCAGGCTTTCGAGATCTTGGGGTGGATTGGGCCGCTCCCCTAGGACAGAATCCAAAAAGGCCTTCAAATCGGCTCCCACATTGTCGAGACTCAGGATCTGTCCAGGCTGGTCGGCGGAAAAAGGATAGCCTGCCAGCATGAAAAAGAGCCACCGGCTGAGCGAAGTAATTCTGACGCCGGGGTCGAAATCAGAGGAACGCCTGGGCTCTCTGCTTCCAAGCCCGATATCAATGATCCGAGGGGTCAGATGGGTGTTGCCGGTGAGGACAACCATTTGATTCTCGAGCTTGCTACCCAGAAAAAGTCGGATATTGGGCTGCAAGACCAACAGCGCGTCGACCATGGCGAGGGTCATGGACAAAGCCACGGCCGGTTCCAAAGGACCCGTTCGTTGAAGGAATTCGAGTAGAAATTCTCCATCACTGATGTCGGTCGTATAGTGGAGACGACCTTCAGATTCACCCACGTCGAGGAATCTCGGGAAAGTCGCATGTCTCAGGGACGCCGCACTCCGGGCCCTTTCGAAAAACGCGAGCTTTTCATTTTTGGAAAAGTTTTCACTGTCTGCTACCGAGTGCCATTCGACCAAAGCCCCGGAACCTCGGTGGTATCTCAATGAAACCACTTCTTCCGGGACTCTAAGCACTGTGATGGGTGCTTGGTCGTGGCCCTCGCAGGATAAATATGGTCCGAAATTCGCCAACTCAGTCATGGGATTTCAATTGGGGGGAGCGGCATGGAACAGAATCTGGCGTTAATTTCGGAGATGATTGGTTTCGGGAGGGGGGATTTCTTCCAGATTCGGGAAGGATTTTTCCAACCATTGAAGATCTCCAATTCATCCATTTCCACGCATCCGTCAATTCTTGTCTGGATCTTCTCCGGGGGACAATGAAAATCTGGGTGTGGAAGTGTGAGGAGGGCAGAATCGGCCAATTTTCCGGGCTTTCCTGATGGCATTGGAACAGCTTTTACCGCCAACCAATCGATGAAGACGGTCCAGTTCTCGATCATGGATGTTTGGCACTTGGGGCGGGACCAACAGGAGAACAATTCGGGAGAAAATTCCACACGCGGGGGTAGTATCGAAAAAACGGAATAGAGTGTCGGCTATCGGGTGATGATCCGAAGGCGCCAGAAAGATGCCATCGGATCGACCGGGGCGAACTTTTGCTGGCCTTACCTTTGAATGGAGGTGGCATGGAAAG
>JADZAX010000385.1 GCA_020852405.1 Verrucomicrobiales bacterium | reverse complement strand
TCCGTGAGGATGACGGCATCGATGCTTACGGGCACGGAACCGGCGTCGCCAGCGTCCTCCTCCGCACCGCTCCGGAGGCTGAAGTGGGTAGTTTCCGGGTGCTCGATGCGAGGAACCTCTCCCGGGCTGAAGTCATCCGACAGGGCGTCCGGGAAGCCCTGTCCCGTGGCTACCATATCATCAACTGCAGCTTCGGCAGCAAGGGCGGGGTGCGCACCATCATGACCTTCAAGGAATGGGTCGATGACTGCTGGCTCCGGGGGGTCCACGTGGTCTCCGCCTGCAACAACTACAGTCTCTACGAACCTGAATGGCCGGGACATTTCGCCAGCACTCTGACGGTGAGCATGGCCCGGACCGACTCGGACCACTTCTTTTACCGTCCCGGCCACCTGGTGCAATTCAGCGCCCAAGGGGAGAATGTCGAAGTCGCCTGGTTGGATGGCCGTTTTGAACGGCGAACCGGCAGCAGTTTCGCCGTCCCCCGGCTGAGCGGGTGCCTCGCCCGCCTGATGTCAGCCATGCCGGACATCACTCCGGCACTGGCGCATGAACTGCTTCCCAAGCTGGCCCATCCGTGGTCGCCGGAGCTGGAATTTGTCTGAAGCCGGACAACCGGACTCAATTTATTCCGGCCAATATTCGGCGATTTTCCGCCGCAAGAAATCCACACTCCGGGCAAGTTGATCGAACCCGTCGACACCGTCCTCGACACTGATCCAGTTATTGCGGTGGGGCTGCCCAAAGCCGACGCCTTTCAACAAGCCAAAAATGGCGTCGTAATCGTTGAGCCCCTGACCGATCTCGCCATGGCGGAGCCGTTTCGCATAGCCTTCGGCCCCGGTTTCTTCACGCCGCAGATCTTCGATGGTGCCTTCCGAAAGGTAACGGTCGCTGGCATGCATGGTCACGACTTGGTTCAACACCAGCCGCAGCAGATCAAGCGGGTCTTCCCCGGCGAGGAAGGTGTTGCTGGGGTCATAGTTGACGCCAAAATTGGGATGATCCAAACGGGAAACAATCTCACAGAAAATGTCACTCTTTTGGGCGAACTCCGGATAATTCCAGAAATCGTCCTTGTAGTGGTTCTCCATGATCAAAGTGACGCCATGGTCGGCGGCGAAAGGCAAGCAGGCCCGGATGCACTCCACGGTGTAAGTGATGCCTTCCTCCCGGGCGAGATGGGGACGTCGTTGTCCACTGAGGACCCTGCAGTACCGGGCCCCCAACTCCGCGGCCATTCGGATCCATTCCTTTTGCCGACGGATTTGATCGCCCCGGAAATCCAGGTCGGGATGCGTGAAATCGGGAGAACAGCACAACATGGGGATGACGAGGCCCCGGGCTTCCACCTGCTCACGGAATCCTGACCAAGCAGTTTCCTCCTTCATTTCCAAAAACCCGGCATACCACTCCAACCCTTCGATCGGAAGTTGCGACGCCTCCGCGATCCATTCAGCCAAGGTGTAACCGCCGTCGCGGCAGAGTGCCTGCATGTGCAGTTTGGGAAAGACAGCAAGCTGGGGTTTCACGAAAGCGGCAGGGGGTTGGGGGTGCGGTAAACTATGCTACGATGGTTGCGCTGGGCATCCTCCATCCGTGGAGGTAAATTCGGCTCCCGGTGAAAGAAGGCGGCTCCAAAATTGGACGTGGGAAGACTCCCGGACTTGCGGAAAATTGAGGAATCCCCGCAGTTCTTCAGGCAGCGTCCTTTTCCGGCTCCGCTTTGTCCGTTTTGGAAGACAATTGCGCCGGTTTAAGCCCCTTCACCGCATCCCGGTCCAAGGTGACGCTGTGGATGTCATCCCGGCTCGGTGCGTCGAACATGACATCAAGCATGATTTTCTCAAAAAGGGACCGAAGGGCGCGCGCACCGGTGCCCCGCTTCACGGCCTCTTCAGCCATCGCTTCGAGTCCATCGGCTTCGATCTGAAGTTCCACGCCGTCCATCGCGAGGAGCTTGCCATACTGGCGGACCATGGAATTTTTTGGCTCGGTGAGCACCTTGACGAGCTGTTCCTTGGTCAGGGTCTCCAAAGCGGAGACGACAGGAAGCCGTCCGACGAATTCCGGGATCAACCCGAAGCCAAGAAGATCTTCCGGAGTGACGTCCCGGAGTCGGGGCTTTTCCACCGGGGCGGCGGTGGCGGCCTCGGCAGAGGTGTCACCAAAGCCCAGGAATTTCTTGCCCACCCGCCGGGAGATGATCTCCTCCATGCCGACGAAGGCTCCACCACAGATGAAGAGAATGTTCTCGGTGTTGACCTGGATGTATTCCTGCTGCGGATGCTTGCGTCCCCCCTGGGGTGGGACATTGCAGACCGTGCCTTCGAGGATTTTCAAGAGCGCCTGCTGCACCCCTTCCCCGGAGACGTCCCGGGTGATGCTGACATTCTGCGTCTTGGCCCCGATTTTGTCGATCTCATCGATGTAAATGATTCCAAGTTCGGCGCGCTTCACGTCGTAGTCGGCCTGCTGCAGGAGTCGGAGAATGATGTTTTCCACATCTTCCCCCACGTAGCCGGCCTCGGTCAGCGTGGTGGCGTCGGCGATGCTGAAAGGCACGTTCAATATGCGGGCCAAAGTCTTGGCGAGGAGGGTTTTTCCAGAACCGGTCGGACCGATGAGGAGAATGTTGCTCTTTTCGATCTCCACATCCTCATACTGGGCCATCCTCGCGGAGGCCCGTTTCCCGGCAGGACGCCCCTGCTGGACGCGCTTGTAGTGGTTGTGCACAGCCACCGAAAGCACTTTTTTGGCATGATCCTGACCGATCACATACTGGTCGAG
Organism: Verrucomicrobiales bacterium; assembly: GCA_020852405.1. GTDB lineage: Bacteria > Verrucomicrobiota > Verrucomicrobiia > Verrucomicrobiales > DEV007 > JACKQE01. The sequence continues at coordinate 5,482 of JADZAX010000385.1, read as the reverse complement.
CAGGGCGAAAATCTCCCGGGGCTTGGGCACCCTCAATCCCTTCACCGGGCGTTCTTCAACGCCTTCACTGAGCTCTTTTTCCAGAATGCCCCGACAGACCGTGATACAACCGTCGCAAATGTAAACACCGGGACCCGCGATGAGCTTTTTGACCTCGGAGTGGCTTTTGCCACAAAAGGAACACATCGTGAGATTCGAAGGACGGGCCATGGAGCAGTGATCGGTCGGAAGTGAAAAGCGGGCGGGATGAAATGTAACAGATCGCATTCCCTCGCGCCAGAGAAATCCCCGGCGGAGTTCCTTTCCTCGGTTTGGGAACAGTCGGAAAAGACGAAGGGCATTTTGAAATCCCCCCCCCGGGATCCTTTACAAGAAGTCGCACCTTCTCTGCCCGAGCCCACGCTACAGACAGGGCCTCATCACGCGCCAGCCGAGCCGACACGGATCCAGCGGCGCCGGATCAACCCTGAGGCGCACCGGAAGGCCGTCCCCCAACGGGAAGCACCTTACTTGGACTCAGGCGAGGGCTCCTGACTGCGATTTTCCAGCACCTTGTCCACAAGGCCATAGGCACAGGCTTCCTCGGCGGTCATATAGTAGTCGCGATCGGCATCACGAGCGACCTCCTCAACGGTCTTGCCGGTGTGGTGGGCAATGATCTTGTTGAGTTTCCGCTTCAGGGAATACATGAACTCGACGGTGCGCTCCACGTCGCTCGCCGTGCCTTGGGCCCCGCCGGAGACTTGGTGGATCATGACGTGGGCATTGGGGAGGGCAAATCGTTTGCCTCTGCTCCCGGCACACAGCAGCACGGCCCCCATACTGGCGGCCATGCCCATGCAGTAGGTGTTCACCGGACAGGTGACGAACTGCATGGTGTCATAAATGGCGAGCCCGGCCGTCACGGAGCCGCCGGGGGAGTTGATGTAAATGCTGATGTCCTTCTCGGGATCCTGCATCATGAGGTAGAGCATCTGGGCAATGACGTAATTCGCCAAGGGATCGCTGACCTGCTCGCCAATGAAGACGATGCGGTCTTTCATGAGCCGCGAAAGCAGATCGAACTGGATCAGAGTGTTGCCTTCCTTTTCGATGACGCTCACATTCTGGACGGTCTGGATGCGCTGACGAAGGTGGGGAGGAAGAAGAGGGGAGGCAATGGGAGTGAGGTCGTTCATGATTGGAAAAAGATTCGAATGGGGACGGAAGGATGAGACGGAGTCCGCCGGGGAAACTTACCCGGCGGTCGATTCCGTGTCCGTTTCCGGACCGGCTTCGGGAGGATCGACCTCCGTGATGGTGGCATGGGAAATGAGAAACTCCAACACGCGCTGGGTTCTCATCTGATTGCGGGTACGCCCCGCCCCGTCGTTTTTTTTCAGATCACGGAGAAATTTCCGCATCGTCACCTTGCTTTGGCTGGCCTGCTGCATGAGGACCGCGTAGAGCTCCTCGTCAGAGACGTGGATGTTCTCCTTTTCGGCGATCTCATTGAGCAGGTAGCTGGTTTTAACGCCCATCTTGGCCTGGGCGGCGGCATTGCCAAAAATTTCCTGCTGATGCTGGACAATCTGATCCTCGCCAATCCCCCGGCGCAAGTTTTCCTGCACGATGTTGTCGACATACATCTGGGTCTGCCGGCTCACCAAGTGTTGCGGGAGGTCGAAATCGCGCGCTCCTTCCTGCAGGGCGGTGATGATGGCTGTTTCGGTGAGCCCCCGGCGCCGGCGCTCGGCTTCCGCTTCGAGAGATTCCCGGAGCTTCGCCTTGAGCTCTTCCAGATTGTCCACCCCGAGTTTGGTGGCCAGTTCGTCGGAAGGCTCAGGCACGACGACCCTGGTCAGACCGAGCACCTGGAAAGTCACTTCAACGTCGCTGCCCGCCAACTCCGGTTCAGCAAAATCCTCAGGAAGTTTTGCCGGAACCACGACCCGGTCGCCGACTTTGGCACCGACCAGTTTCATGGTGTCGTAGGGGCGCTCGTCTTCCGCCAGCAGGCGCACCCAGGTTTTGGCGGCGCCGAACATTCCGCGATCGGCTTCAGTCTTGGACTCCAAGGTCTCCCCTCCAAGCAAAGTGCTGATTTCCACCTGAAGGAGATCTCCCTCCAGCGCGGCCTCGTCGTTGAGTTCCTTGTATTCCGTGAATTGATGGCAGATGCGCTGGAGCGCACCGTCGAGATCTTCATCCCCCACGGCGACGCGGGGAACCGAAAGGACGAGACCTTTATATTCCGGCAGGGGAACTTCCGGCGCGATGACCACTTCAGCCGTGAAGCTGAAAGAGCCATCGGCGAGAAACTGGGGAGACTCAATACCGGCGACGCCAAGCAACCCCAGCTTTTCGGTCTTCTCGGCTTCCTGGCACCCCTGCTTGACGAGGCGCTCTTTGGTTTCCTCCTGGATCGATCCCGCGAAGCGTTTGTCGACCACCGCACGGGGGGCTTTGCCGGGCCGATAGCCCGGAACCCGGGCCATTTTGGCAAACTCATTGGTCACGGCTTCTCGGGCCGCGGCAACAGCTGTCGGGGGAACTTCAATGTGGACGCGGACGCGGCAGTCGGGGAGGCGCTCGGTTTGGATGTTCATGCGGTTTCGGAATTCTGCAAATGCACCGACCAGCGATGCCGGCAGGAGGGGGTAAAGCCCGGGAGCGGGCAGGGGCGGGAAAGCTACCCCAAAGCGGGGAATTTTGCACCGAAAAAGAAACAACTCACGCGGAGAAGTCCGCCAACCAGTCTTCCAAAGGCTTCCGGGCGCGGGGTGGCCCCACCGCGGCCAGACTCATGCCTTCCGGGACCAGGATGCGAGCGGCGGCTTCCCGGGTCTCGGCAAGAGACACCGTGGCCAACTCCGTCAGCGCCCGCGCCGGGGGGATGCACTCGCCGTAGCCAAGGAGCGTTTCCGCGGCCCAACTCATCTGTGCGCCGGTCGTTTCGAGGGCGATCCGGGTCTGCCCGACCAGACTGCCGAGGGCCTCGACCACTTCGACTTCTGTGGGCCCTTCCTCCCGCAACCCGGTCAGGACTTCACCAAGGCGTTTGAGCACGCGCGGCAAATGCTTCGGATCGGTCGCAAAGAAAACCTGGAGCATTCCGGCCTCTTCGAATGCCATGAGATCGCTTTGGATCTGGTAACAAAGCCCCTCCTGCTCCCTCAGTGCCTGAAAGAGGCGCGAACTCATGTTTTCTCCCAGCAGCACGTTGAGCACCTTGACGGCATGACGCCCGGGATCGAGACGCCCCGGCATGCGGAACCCGATCCCCACATGGGCCTGGCCACAGTCGTCCTCGGAAAAACCGAAAGACGGCTTTGGTCCCGCTGCCGGAGCGGTGAGCGGAGGCATCACCGGCAGAAGACCCTCGCAGGGGCTTCCTGCCGTTCGCGGCGGCAATCCCGCCCAGGCATGGGCCACGAGGTCACAGACAGCCTCATGCCGGACGTTGCCGGCCACGGCGACAATTCCCAATTCCGGAGCATAGGCCTGCTGGTGGAAAGCGACCAAATCCTCGCGCCGAATCGCATCGAGACTGCTCTCGGTGCCGGTGATGGGCCGACCAAGCGGGTGATCCCCCCATGCTGCGGCGCTGAGAAGATCATCGAGCCACTGCGAGGGCTGGTCGCGGACCATCGAAATCTCATCCCGGATCACCTCACGTTCATTCGAGATGTCGGGGTCGGCAAAGAGCGGGTCTCCAACCATGTCAGCGATCACATCCAGCATGACGCCGGTCCGCTCTGCGGGCCCTTTGGCATGAAAACAGGTGTGGTCTTCCGAAGTGAAGGCATCAATGGTGGCCCCGAGACGCTCAATTTCCCGCGAAATTTGCTCAGAAGTGCGGCGCTGGGTCCCTTTAAAGACGAGGTGCTCGATGAAATGAGCGATCCCATTGATCCGGGACGGTTCGTGGCGGCTTCCCATCGGGGCCCAATATCCCACGGAGGCACTCTCCATGTGGGGCATTTCCACAGTCACCAAGCGAAGACCGGAGGGCAGAGTGACGAGCTGGCAGGGAGGGAATGGCATGAAGGTGCCGCATTACTCCGCCGAATCCGAGGGCATGTCAATGAGCGCCGGCTGGACCAGTTCCTTCGACATGGCCCGATGGATCAGAGTCACCTCTTCAAAGGGATCGCCATATGCTTGGTAGCCAAGCTTCTCGTAAAACGCGACCACCGTTTCCCGTGCATGCAGGACCAAACGGGCTCCCCCCAGAGCCAGAGCCCGGCATTCCCCCTCCCTCACGAGGAGCCGTCCCCAACCGAATCCTTGTCGCTCCCCGGCGACCGCAACCTGCCGCATTTGCCAACTGGCACCTGAAAGTGGACGAAGCACGAGAGTGCCCCAGAGTTCCCCCTCCTGGAACAAGCCCAAATGCTGTTCCACCGCCTCGGCCGCCAGTTCTGCCGGGGTGAAATCCAAACCCAACGGCCAGCGGAGAAGGGCGCGGCGCAGGGTCACTGCGGCAGCATATTCTGCGCTCCCATGGGAAATCCACAGCAACGTTGGAAGCGCCGGAGCTTTTTCTGCCATCGGCCGGAGGGGTCAGGGACTGACGGTAAAATCCCGGTCATCAAGGGAGCGGAGGACCAGCTCCCGGGGCACGCAGACATCATCCATCTGGAGGAGTCCCACCGCCGCGTCAGCCACGTGCTGGGCGGAGAGAAATTTCTCCAGCGGAGCCTGACGTTCGGCTGCCGCCGCCCAAAAATCGGTGGCCACCCCTCCCGGAAGCAGCGCGGAGACGCGGATGCCCAGAGGGGCCGCCTCTTCGCCCAGTCCCTGAGTGAAGCCGCGCACCCCCCATTTCGCGGCACAGTATACCGTCTCTCCGGGAATGCCGCGGAGACTGGCGGTCGAGATGACATTCAGGATGTGGCCGCGCTTTCTGGGCTTCATGAGCCGCAGGGCGGCCTGGGACCCGAGAATGGTTCCTTTGAGATTCACATCCAGCATCAGGTCGATCTCCTCCTCCGTATAGTCTGGAATCCAACGGTGACGGGCCAGTCCCGCATTGTTGATCCAAATGGCCACGCCTTTCGGGCCGGCCCATGCTTCCGCCGCCGCCGCCAAGGCCTGCACCGCCCCCCCGCAGGCCACGTCGCCCTCCACGGGCAAAACGTCTCCCTCAATCCCTGCCGCGGCCTCTTGCAGAGCCGTCGCATCGACATCCGACATGACGACCCTTCCCCCTTGATTGACGAGGGCCTTGGTCAGGGCCAGGCCGATTCCTCGGGCGGCTCCAGTGACCACAATGGTTTCTTGGCAAAGTTCCATGGTAGGATGCTGTGGGGAAATCCCGCCACTGGCAACCTAGAAGTGACCAGAGTCAGCGGATTTCGTAAATCTCCGTCCCGGACTGGATGATGTTGATTTGCCCAGGCATGACATGGAACACCCGGCGTCCCCGGTCATCCATGTCCAGAAAAAAGTCGGATTCCATTCCCTTGCCCCGGAGCGTCTTTACACGATCAACACTCCG
>JADZAX010000384.1 GCA_020852405.1 Verrucomicrobiales bacterium | reverse complement strand
ATGCCAGCAATTGCATACTGCAACGGCGAATTTCTGAAGTGCCTGCCCGAAATCCGGCTCTATGCCACACGAATTTGGTGGGTGAACTGCATGTGCTGGTTGTTCCCGGCCGAAAAAGAGGCGCATGCCGCAGGCTTGATCGACACGTTCATTTACCAGACAAAACGGGTCCTCGATCACGTCAGTCCGATCCTGAAAGGGATCAACAAAGTGTTCCGCGGACGAGTAGTTCGGCCCCACTTCGACTATTCTGAGTTTCATTTTGACCCGGACAAGCCGAACGACAAATTCAGGTTCTGCAAAATTTCCCGGGAGGATGTCGGCAAATACCACCCACAAACGATGTGGGTTTACAACACGATGGTCGCCCCGGTTCTCAAAGAGGGGCACATCCTTGGGTGGGATCCTGAACGGATGCCTGATGCGGCTGGCGGTTCGGTGCCGGACTGGATCACAGCGGAGCGCGCGGGAGCCCGGAGCGTCCACGAGGTTTACGCAAAGTCTCACGCTTTGATCCACATGGCGCGCCCGGATCAGACCGAGAACCTTCCCAGGGTTGGCTTTGAGGCTATGGCGACGGGAACGATTCTCATTTGCGACAAGCGCGGAGGATGGACCGATCAGATTGTGGACGGAAAAACCGGTTGGCTTTGCGACTCAAACCGGGAGTTCGTCTATAAAGCGTCCCGGTGCGCCTTCGATCAGAACGAGCGGCGCCAAATGGCCGAGGATGCGCGCGCGAGACTCGAAACATTTTGGGGGGCAAATGCGGCCCAAAATTCTTGGGACGAATTTTTCAGCAGTGAACCTTGATCTTTATGAAAATTGTAGTCACAGGGCACAGAGGGTTCGTCGGTCGTCACACCGTCCGGATGCTGAAGAAGCGAGGTCACCGAATTATGGGGTTCGATCGAGATCGCGGAGGGAAATGGCCAGTAGGAGTTGATGAGGAATATACCGAGCCGATCGACGAGAAATTCATCGATCGGGTTCGGTCATTCGACCCACATGCCATTTTACACCTTGCCGGGTTCCCGAGCATCCCAGCCTGTGAGGTGGATCCTCAAGCCAGTTGGGAAGACAATGTCCACACCACGGAACTGGTAGCCGAGGCATCGAGGACGGTGCCGATTGTTGTATTTGCGAGCACTTCGGCGGTGTCCAGTTGGGATCCGTACCCGCCGACGCAATGCGTCTATGCGCGCGACAAGATGCTCTCCGAATACATCCTTCTGCGATCGCTTGATTTAACAGGAGTGGTCGGGGGATCAAGCCGGATAGTCCTGCGATATTTTAATGTGTATGGCCCTGGGAGCCGGGGCGGCGTCATCCACCATTGGAAGGAAGCCATTCGAAAGGGGCACCTGCCTCGCGTGAATGGATCCGGAGAGCACACCCGGGATTTCATCCATGTGAGTGATGTGGCCCGGGCAAACTGCCTCGCACTGGAACTTGCCATTCCTCCAGGGAGACAAGATTTCTTTCATTGTGACATAGGCACCGGGCACCCAATTTCTCTCCATGGTCTGCTGGCGATGATGGGCGCAACCAACTTCCTGCGCGGACCCGCTTTCCCTGGGGAAAGAAAAGAAAGTTGCGCGAAAACTGATCCGGCTGCGCATTACCTCAAATTTCGTTCGGAAATTGACCTGAAAACCGGGCTTGCCAATTAGGGCCCCAACCGTGAAAATAGAAGCACTATGGGAAACACTACTCTTGACCTGACCCAACTACGCGGGATCAAACTCAAAAAAGACTCCAAGGGAATTTTGGGCGGCCTCCTGGGCCTCATCGGATTCGGCCTTGCTGCGTCATTCCTTTCCCGCACGCTCGGGTTTGAAGTGAAGAAAGATGACATCGAAGCTATCTCCGAAAATTCGAAGCTCATTTCGGCCCAATGGGCCGTTTGGGCTTCTCTGGTTGGAACTTTGATCGGACTTTTGGGGAACTGGGCACGACAGACCAAGATCGCCTTCGACGGCACCGGGAAGAACCCCGCTGCCAGTCGCGGCGTGATGGGTAACTTGACTGCCATCCTTGCAGGCGCCTGGGCATTCATTCAGGCCGTTGAAGTGGACTGGGACCAAATTGCGGTCCTGGTTGGGGAAGGCAAACGCCAGTGGATGCTGGTCGCCCCTGCCGTGATGGGCATCATTGGCACCGTTCAGGGGCTATGGGGAAGGTGGCGCGCCAAGTCCAAGGTAAGTCAATCCGTCATCAGTTCGGAATCGTCCGGGGCTTTGCTCATTGTGCTGCTTCCCTGCCTTCTACTGGGAGCGTCCTGCGCTGCGACCCCAACAACCCCACTGGATGCCGGTTCTGTGACCGGAAAAAGTGTAGTCGAGGATCAGACCGGAGCCACGCCGGCCCAGCAAGGACTTGTCGCCGTAGGAGTCGCTGGGTTGCTCAGATCGGTGCAGTTCCATGGTCGCTACGATTCCGGACGAGTTTGCGCAAACGCGACCCTTTTCGGTTTCGGGCCCGAGATTTGTCTCGGGTTTAAGGTTCCCAATCTTCACCCCGAGACGCCCGAAAAGCGTCTTGATGAGGTTGAGGCGAAAGTGGAGGAGCTTCAGAGCAATTTCGCGCCGGTGGTGACTCCCGGCAGTTAAGCAATACACCAGAGCGAACCCGGGGGATGCGGGCACGTCCCGCGCCCCCGGTCTAGCCGACCTACCAGATGAGCATCGATCCAAACATCCGAATTTACGTTGAGCCGCCACCACTTGCACGAGTATTGCGCTACGGCATGAGTGGGGCAGATGTCAAAGCCCTGCAAGCCCTCCTGAAGGATCAGGGGTTCTTCGATGGGGATCCCCGGGGGAACTTCCTTGAAAAGACCCTCGCAGGCGTCAATTACTTTCAGAATACCCACATCGGTCGTGATGGCAATTTCCTCGAAGCTGATGGCGTGGTCGGCGGGAAAACATGGTGGTCGCTTCACAACCCGAGCGGCAGTGCTCAGCGAAACCATATTGAGCCGCAACCGGCAACCGTGGAGGACTCGCCGAGAATCGATGTTCTGAAGTTTCTCCAACGTCTCTATGCAAAGGGAGTCCGGGAAATTCCCGACGGATCGAACTGGGGCGATGGCGTGGAAACCATCATCCGGGCTTGTGGCTTTTCGGAGGGGATTGCTTGGTGCCTCGCCCTGCAAAGTTACGCCGACCTGGAAACATTCGGTGACGGTCCACTTGGGGGGATGCCGGTGCATTGCGCAACATTCTGGAACGAGGCAACGAGGTGGGGCCGCGCCTTCCGCAAAGAGAACTACCAACCCCTTCCTGGAGACATTGGCATTTACAACTACGGGAACCCGCGCGCGAAATCCCTATCAGGCCCCGGCCATGCGGTCAGAGTGGCCGCGGTATCGTACGATGGATCCAAATTCAACACCTTCGCAGGGAATGAGGGGAATCGACTGAAATACGGACTTCGGCGGACATCTGAAGCATCCCTGGTAGGATTCGTGAATCTGTTCCATGATGAGAAGGTCCGGCCGAAGTTCCGCCCCGGCGTCACGGACGCCCCGGAGATCCCCCTTTCACTGCAAGGAACACGATGAAACGGCGCGATCTCATCCTCTCCGCCGTAGCCCTGTGCTCTACAAGCGCGGCGGCATTGGCGGCCGCGCGGCGGAAGGAGGAT
>JADZAX010000383.1 GCA_020852405.1 Verrucomicrobiales bacterium | reverse complement strand
CTGGGGCCAGCATCGCTGGAGGATTCATTCGAGATTTTTTCCGGCGACGGCGCAGTCCGGCCCGAGTCAGGGGGAACCTGGGAAATGCTGTCTGGATCAAGGTTCATTCGGGAAAGTGGGAGGCGGTCGGTCGATTTTCGGAATGGCCGGGCAAAGCTTTAAACCATCCCTTACTTGGAATCCTGGAAAACCACAAGCAGGTCACACTATTGTCACGAACCGAAGCAGGATGAGGCGCCCCTTCGGCAGAATCTACCGAGGAACCCTGGTTCTCCATTTTCTCAAGAACAGCATCATCTGTGGCTTGTCCAAATGGCTGACTCGGTCCACATTCCGGGCTTCCCATGATTCCCTCCCAGGTTTTTTCCGCCTATCCCATCGAGGATTTCCGTGCCCACGAAGCGGGAATCCGGGACGCCATGGATCGCGTGCTGACCGGGTCCTCCTACATTCTGGGACCCGAGGTCAGCGCTTTTGAGAGCGAGTTCGCCGATTGGATCGGAGCCCGCCATGCGGTTGGCGTCGCCAATGGCACCGATGCCATCGAGCTGCTCCTGCGCGCGCATGGCATTGGTCCCGGCGACCAGGTCGCGGTGCCTTCCCACACCGCCGTGGCCAGTGTGTCCGCGATTCAACGAGCCGGAGCCGATCCGGTGTTGGTCGACATTGATCCCGTCAGCCGCACCATCGACGCGTCCACCCTCGGGGCGGCGCTCGCCCGGGAGGATGCCCGCAACGTCAAAGCAGTGCTGGCGGTGCACCTTTACGGTCATCCGGCCCCGCTGGCACCGTTGCAGGCCCTCTGTCGCACCAATGGCCTGCTCCTCTTGGAAGATTGTGCTCAGGCCCACGGAGCCGAATGGGAAGGCCGCAGGGTGGGCGCTTTGGCGGACGGGGGCGCCTTCAGCTTCTATCCCACAAAGAATCTTGGAGCGATCGGCGATGGGGGCGCGGTCTGCACCAATGATGACGGCATCGCGGAGCGCCTCCGGTGGCTGAGGCAATACGGGTGGGCCGAACGCTATGTCTCTCATGTCACCGGGATCAACAGCCGACTCGATGAATTGCAGGCCGCCCTGCTGCGCGTCAAGCTGAGGACCCTGGACCAACAACTGAAGCGGCGGTCCGCCTTGGCCCGGCGCTATGAAGAACGACTTGGGTCGGTGGGATGGCTCCAACTCCCGGCAGTGTCTGAAAACGTGCGCCATGCCTGGCATCTCTATGTCATCCGGACGCCGCATCGCGAGGCCCTTTTCGCACATCTCAGCTCAGCCGGCATTCCTGTGGCGCTGCATTATCCGGCGGCAGTGCACCAACAGCCAGCGTATTGCCAACTCCCTCCGGGATCGCCGGGACTGCCGCAAACCGAGTCCCTGCTCCGAGAAATCCTGACCCTGCCGTTGCATCCTTACCTGTCCGATGAGGCCATCGATAGGGTTTGCGAGTCCATCCTGTCGTTTCCCCTGCCGTGAGTTCCACCGCCCCTGCCCTTAGTTTTGTGGTCCCGCTGTATTTCACGGGCGATGGTGTGTCCACCCTCCTCGACGCCTTCCGGGATCTGACCGTGGAAGGCGGCTACGAAGTGATCCTGGTCAATGATGGGAGCACCGATGAAACCTTGTCCAAGTTGGAGGCGCTCGTGCCGACCATGCCATACCCTGTCATCTGGGTGGATTTGGCGAGGAACTATGGGGAACATGCCGCGGTCATGGAGGGACTCCGCCGGAGCCGGGGAGAGTGGGTGGTCACCTTGGACGACGATCTGCAGAATCCCATCTCGGAGGCTCTTCGCCTTCACCAGCACGCCGTCGCCACCCGGGCCGAGGTGGTCTATTCTTACTACGCCAAAAAGAAGCACTCCCTGTTCCGCAATCTGGGAAGTTGGTTCACCAATTTGCTGGCTTCCTTTTTCCTGGGAAAGCCCCGCGATCTCTATCTCTGCAGCTTCCGCTGCTTTTCCCGGTCCCTGGTCGACCGGATCACGCTCTACAGTGGTCCCTTTCCTTATATTGATGGCTCAGTCCTCAATGCCACCAACCGGATCGAAACGCTGTTGGTCCGCCACGAGGAGCGGGCGGACGGCCAAAGTGGTTACACCCTGCGCCGTTTGGTCAGGCTGTGGATGAACATGTTTTTCAATTTCAGCATCATGCCCCTGCGGGTTGCCAGTCTGTTTGGACTGGTTCTTTGCCTGACGGGCATGGGGCTCGCGGTGGCGACGGTGCTGGAGTATTTCTATTGGAAAAAGCCCCCGACCGGCTGGTCTTCCCAGATGGCGGCCATTTCCCTTTTTTCAGGGGGGCAGCTCCTGATTTTGGGATTGCTGGGGGAATATGTCGGCCGGGCCTATCTCACGCTGGCAGGCAAACCCCAGTCATTGGTCCGCAGCGCCCACCACCACCATCCCTGACCGCCCCCCTCTTTCCCTCTTCCCAATGTCTTCTCCGGCCATTCATCCAACCGCTATCTGCGATCCGCTCACGATGGGAGAGGCATGCACCGTGGGCGCATACACGTTGGTGGCGGCCGGTTCCATCCTGGGAAACCGGGTCAGAATCGGCAATCACGCGAGCGTGGCTGAGAACGTCCATCTGGCGGACGGGGTGACTATTAATGATGGTGCCCGACTGGGAGCCGGCGTTGTGGTTGCCGAAGGCGTCTGGGTGGATGCGCAGGCGGTCATTCTCACCGCGCCTGAGCCCCAACATCCCACCCGGATTCTGACGGGTGCCAGAATAGGGGCTCATGCCACGATCCACCCCGGCATCACGGTGGGGCAAGGGGCCATTGTGGAGTCCGGAGCGGTCGTGCGGCAGGATGTCCAGGCGCATGCGGTGGTGTCAGGCAATCCTGCCGTTGTCACCGGATTCGCCGGCACCCATCCCTCAATGCCTGGTCCGAGATCCGTCCCGGTTCCGGAAGTGTCCGATTCACCGGTGCGAGGGGTCCGGACCTACCAACTGCCTGTGATCATTGATCCCAGAGGCAATCTCTCGGTCGGCGAATTCGAAGAAACGCTGCCTTTCCGGCCCCGCCGGTTTTTCATGACCTTTGAAGTCCCCGGAGCCCATGTGCGGGGAGAGCATGCCCACAAGGAATGTCACCAGTTCATGCTCTGCGTCCGGGGCGCCTGTTCCGTGGTGGTTGACGATGGCAGCCGGCGGGAGGAATACCGTCTCGATACCCCGACCTTCGGAGTTCACGTCCCACCGCTGGTGTGGGCCGCCGAATACAAGCATTCCCCTGATTCCGTTCTGGTGGTCTTCGCCTCGCACCATTACGATCCCGCGGATTATATCAGGGATTACACCGCATTTTTGGAAGCCGTGGGGGTTTCCCAGTAAGCGCTCTGGGAGGGCTCTTTCCGGTCCTCCCCAAGCCCCGGCTGACGGTTTTGGATTCGCAAGCTGACCGGAAAGCGTTTGACCCTCCGGAATATTGGCCCAACCTTCCTCTGACCTGCCAGTCATCCCTTATCAGTCAGTGACGGTTCCCCTTCAATCCCGACTTGCCATTTTGGGTGGCACTGGCCGTCTTGGCGCCACCCTTGTCCGATCCTGGGGAACGACGCATCAGGTTATTTCCTTGCCTCGTTCGATCGTGGATTTGGATAAACCCAGTGAACTGGATGCCGCCCTGGAGCCTTACCAGTTCGATGTTCTCATCAATTCAGCCGGTCTCACTGATGTGGACCGTTGCGAGAAAGAAACCGCGCTGGCTCACCGCATGAATGCGGAATCCCCTGTTGAACTGGCCAAAATTTGCCGCAACCGGTCCGCCCGCTTCGTGCATCTCGGGACGGACTATGTATTTAGTGGCACGGGACGGACTCCGCTGACCGAGGAGGATCCCGCGGTCCCCGCCAACCACTATGGCCGCAGCAAATTGGCAGGCGATCTGGGGGTGCTGGAAGTGAATCCCGCCGCCTTGGTGGCGCGAATTTCCTGGTTGTTCGGCCCCGAAAAACCGGCCTTCCCTGAGATGATCCTCAAGCAGGCACTGGCAGGATCACGGGTCAGTGCGGTTGCGGACAAATGGTCCTCACCAACCTATGCGCCGGATGTGGCCTCCTGGCTCCTGGCCTTGGTGGGGCAGGAGCATCAGTCAGGTTTGTTCCATTTGAGCAATGCTGGCGCCTGCAGTTGGCAGGAATATGGTCAAACCGTGCTGGATGCGGCCCTGGACGCCGGATGGCCTCTCCGGGCGACCTTGGTCGATCCGATTTCGATGGACTCCATCAAAGCGTTTGTGGCCAAGCGTCCCGTGTATACCGTGATGAACACCGCACGATTCACGAACGCAACGGGGATCGTGCCCCGGACTTGGCAGGAGGCGATCCGCGAGCACGTCGCCGGCAAACCCGTTCCGGCGCGGGACGATTCCGTCTGAGGTGTTTTTTCGCTTCCGGATGGCGGATACGCTCCGGAATTCTTCGCGAAGGACCGCGCATTTGCGGAGAGAAAAATCTCGGCAGAGGGGGCAATCGATGCTAAACCAAAGGCTCTCCTTTTTTCTTTTCCTGAAACCTTCCTACCTTCCCTATGGCTTACAACGTCGGCATTATCGGATACGGTTGGGCTGCGACAGCCCATATTGACGCCATCAATGGCACTTCCCAAGGCTCGGTCTCTGCCGTCTATTCCTCCCGCGAGCTCAATAGCGAAGAACTGTCCGCCAAACACGGCAGTGCGATCACGCCTTATCAGGATCTGGGAAAGATGTTGGAGGACTCCCAAGTGGATGTGGTTTCCATCACCAGCTACCCGAATCAGCACCGCGCCCAAGCCGTCGCGGCGGCCGAAGCCGGGAAACACATTATCCTCGAGAAACCCATCGCCCTGACCTGGGAAGATTGCACCGCGATCCGGGATGCCATCAAGGCCAATGGCGTGAAAGCCTGCGTTTGTTTTGAACTGCGCTTTATCAGCCAGTTCCAAACCATCAAATCGTTGATCGATTCGGGGATTTTCGGTGCTCTCCACTATGGCGAAATTGATTATTACCATGGTATCGGGCCGTGGTATGGCCAGTATCGGTGGAACACCACCAAGGAAAACGGGGGCTCCAGCCTGCTCAGTGCCGGTTGTCACGCTTTGGACGCCGCCTTGCTCTGCCTGGGAGAGGATGTCGAAGAAGTCACGACCTACGCCTGCCAATCCAAAAACGCCATTTTTGACTCCTACGAATACCCCACGACGACGACCTCCCTCCTCAAATTCGCCAGCGGTCGGGTTGGAAAAGTGGCTTCGGTCATTGACTGTCTTCAGCCTTACTACTTCCACACCCATCTCGTCGGCAGTGAAGGGAGCCTCTTGGACAACAAAATTTATTCCTCCAAATTGGCCCTCAGAGACAAAAAATGGACCGAGTTGCCGGTTGCTTTGGCGGACTCCGGAGACGTCGCCGACCATCCCTATCAAGCCCAGTTCCAATCCTTTTTCGATGCGCTAGATCGTGGAGAGGACATGCCGCTGACCAACTTCGACTCAGCCCTGCAGACTTTCCGGGTTTTGTTCGCCTGCGACAAGTCCGTAGCCGAGGGG
>JADZAX010000382.1 GCA_020852405.1 Verrucomicrobiales bacterium | reverse complement strand
GATCATGGTATGGGTCATCGTGCCAGCCTTCATCATGGTTCGGATCGTGGGCCACGTGTGACGAGTCCTCCAAGTAGAGGTGCTCGTGCTCTTTTTCATACTGCTCGATCTCACGGCGGTGGATCTCCGCCTTCTCCTCCTCGCTCAAGTCCTCCGGAGAGCGAGAGTAGAGGTATTCCATGCGCTTCCGATGGGCTTCCTCCTCCTCTTGTTGGGCTTTTTTCTTGCCCTTCTCGATCACCCACGCCACCCAGATACAGATCTCGTAAAGGATCACCAGCGGACCGGCCATGAGGAGCAGGGAAAGGGCGTCGACACCGGGGGTGAGCACCGCCGAAACCACAAAAATGGCCACCCAGGCATAACTCCGGGTGTCGCGCATGACCGCGCAGGTCAACAAGCCTAACTGGGCAAGGATGGTCACGACAATGGGCAACTGAAAGGCAAGGCCGAACATGAGGCTGGTCTGCGTCACGAAACTGACGTAGTCACCAATCCGGTAACTGACCATGTCGATGGGTTTGTTCGAAACAATGAGCTGCAGCTTCTCCGGATCAAAGGCCAGTTGCAGGTCGGAATTCGCAGGGACAACAAAGATTTCCTGCATGGCCCGCGCGACCTGTTTCTTAAACTCAGGATCGAGAGGGGGCAATGCCGGCGCGTTGGCCGCGTCCTCCCCTTGGGCCACCGCTCCGGTTCCTTTCTCCTTGGCGCCGGTGATCAATGTCTCGGCCGATATGGTTTTCGACATGTCCTGACTATGTGCCTGGATGATAGGAGATCGCTCGATCTGGAATTCGAAAAAGACCTTCAGCGCCAAGGGTACCGCCACGAAGAAGGCGAAGGATGAACCGATGAGAAACAGCAGGAACCCCGCCCCCACTCCGGGAATGAGATAGCGCTTTTCGGCCTGCTTCAATCCCGGCAGAATGAACTCGCCAAGAAAGTACACCAGCAGAGGAAAGGAAACAATCAGGGCGGCAAAAAAGGAAACCTTGATCGAAAGGATCAGGATCTCCTGCGGACTGAGGGTGATGAAATTGACATGCCCGGAGAGGTTGGCAAGCTTCAGGGGAAGGAGGGAGAAAGAGAAAATTTCCTTGTTGAAGGAGAAGCTGGCAATGGTGGCCACGATGACGATGGCTCCGATTTTGGCGATGGTCTTGCGCAGATCTTCTAGGTGATCAAGGAAGGGCTTCTCGTACGGATCGAAGCCGTCATCCGCGCCAGGTTTCGACTTGGAGCGATACTGCCCTGCCTTCTCACGGATACGGAACAGGTTTTCGAAAATGCTTTTGATCATGAATGTGTTCTTCGAAGGACTATAACATCTGGGGCTGCTTTCGTGGCAGGGGAGGTGGGACGGATGTACGCATCCTGGTGTCCTTGCATGAAAATAATCTCCGGAGGGAGGGGGGGAATTTAGCCGATCCAGCCCAGAGCGCAAAGACGCGCATACAGGGCCAAGGTGTGGGCATCACATATACGGTTGGCGGCGATTTCGGCGCGGATTTCATCCCCGTGGAATGCCCTGCACTCTAGAATGTTTTCATCCCCATCGGGGAGTGCCCCCCCGGGGTGGGGTATCACTCCATCCGCAAGAAAAAGATAAACATGTTCGTCGCTGAATCCTGGCGAGGTGAAGACAAAGCCCAGAGGCTTGAGTTGCCCCTCTGGTGCGAGCATGTGTCCGGTTTCCTCCCGCATTTCCCGCAGCGCCGCTGAGGCGATGACGCCGGCATCCTCACGGTTGGCGTGGTTGTCGATCAGGCCGGCGGGGAATTCCCAAGGGGTCCTTTCCACAGGGTACCGCTCCTGACGGACCAACAGCATTCGTCCGTCCGCCAGCCGAGGCGCCACCGTAACGGCGGAATGGCGGCGGGCCACCACCCAATGGGCTGGAGTCTCGCGGCAGGGCGTGCCGTAGGTGATTTCCTCCACCCGGATGTAGGGATGGTCGAAGATCACCCGGGGTTCTGATTTGGTCCATTCACGGCTCTCGGGATCCCTCCCGGGGAGAAAGCGGTCAAACAAAGGGACCTCCACACCACAGGGAGGCGATGCCTGAAAGGGGGAGCTCATGGGGTGAGCGCGGGTCGCAGGGTTTCGTCCCACCGTTCGATCTCCGCCCGGACATTGTCCGGCGAGGGGGCCCCGATGCCGCCGCGGGCCCGCAGGGCAGTGTCCACATCAAGCAGGTCATGGACGGAATCTCCAAACGCCGGGGAAAACTCCCGGTAGGTCTCCAAAGGAATGTCTTGGAAGGAGACTCCGGTTTTCAGTGAGTGAGCCGTGAGTCGTCCGATGACCTCATGTGCCTGTCGGAAAGGCACTCCCTGAAGCACCAAATGGTCGGCCAAGTCCGTTGCCAAAAGGAAGGGATCGCCCGTCGCGGCCCGGGTTCGGTCTTCCCGGACTTTCATGGCCCCAATCATTTCCGCATTGATCCGGAGGCACATCTTGATGGTGTCGATGCTGTCGAAAAGTGGTTCTTTGTCCTCCTGGAGATCGCGGTTGTAGGTCATCGGCAACCCCTTGAGCGTCGTCAGGAGTGACATCAGATTGCCGTAAAGTCGCCCCGTTTTTCCGCGGGTCAGTTCCGCAATGTCCGGATTTTTCTTCTGAGGCATCAGGCTGGAACCCGTGGTATGGGCGTCGCTCAGCTCAACAAAACCGAATTCCGCGGAAACCCAGAGAACGATGTCCTCGCTCAGCCGGGACAAGTGGGTGCCCACCAGAGCGAGCGTGAAAAGCGTCTCCGCGATGAAATCGCGGTCGCTCACCGCATCCATGCTGTTGCGGGTGACGCGAGGGAATTCAAGCAGGCGGGCGACGAGCTCGCGGTCCAGGACAATGGTGGAACCTGCCAGCGCTCCGGAGCCGAGCGGCATCACATTAATCCGCTCCCGGCCATCCCCCAGCCGTCCCCGGTCCCGTTCCAGCATTTCGACGTAAGCGAGCAGGTGGTGGGCAAAGAGCACCGGCTGGCCCCGCTGGAGGTGCGTGTAGCCGGGAATGACGGCCCCTTCGTGGCGTTTCGCGCACTCCACCAGAGCCCACTGCAGCTCCTTGACCAGTTCCATGATCACCGTCACCTCGTGCCGGCAGAACAGGCGCACATCCAAGGCCACCTGGTCATTGCGGCTCCGTGCGGTGTGCAGTCGCGCGCCGGCGGCGCCAATTTTTTGAGTCAGGGCCGACTCGATGTTCATGTGGATATCCTCGAGATCCTCCCGAAACTCGAAAGTGCCGGCTTCAATCTCCTGCTGGATCTCACGCAATCCGCGACCAATCTCGGCGTGTTCCTCGGCGGGCAGAATGCCGGCCGCGAGCAACGCTTCGGCATGGGCCAGCGAACCCTGGATATCATAGGGATAGAGTCTCCAATCGAAGGAGACCGATTCGCTGAATCGTTGCAGGAGTCCGGAGGTTTCAGTATCGAAGCGGCCTTTCCACATGGAGATTGATTGGGAAAAAGAGAAAGTCGGGCGGTTCAGATTTCGCCGGCCACAGCGGTGGCCTTGGTGTGCTTGCCAAGGCGCATCTCCAAGAGGTGGGGACAGACTCCGCTCTGGCGGAGTTGGTCACAGCAGGCCTCAATGCGCATGCTCTTCTTGGAAGGACGGAAACCCAAGCGGTGAGTGATGCAATCCACCAGCAATTCGATATGCTGGTCCTGGAATTCGATAACCTTCCCACAGTCAACACAGATCAGGTGGTTGTGGTCCGGATGGTCGACGAAATTCGGATCGTAGTATTTCTGGTCCCGCCCAAGGTCGATTTCACGCAGCAGCCCACTTTCCACCAAGAGAGAAAGGGTGCGGTAGACCGTGGCCCGTGAGGTCGAAGGGTCGAGCTTTTTCGAAAAATCCCATAACTGTTCAGCGGTGAAGTGCTCCGTGGTATTGAATGCCGCCGCCAAAATTACATCACGTTGCGACGTCTTCCGGAGCCCTTTGGTCCGGATGAACGCATCGAATTTTTCCTTGATCTGGGGATCCACCATGGGGAGCCCTACTTAGTCACGGTCGGAGGACTTCGTCAACCATCCGTCCCCGCGCCGGAGCAGGGCCGCCAGCAAGGCGCGGGATTGCATCCGGCTCGCCTCGGTAGTAGCCTCCGGAATGCGGTTTTTTCAATTGCGAGGCAGTGAGCGGGTCCAGGTCCTCGACTGGCGCAGGCACTGGCGTGAACTGGTTCGCGGAGTGCTTCCCATTTTTGTGGTGGTCGCCAGCATCCTTTTTCTGGTGGTGTATTTTTGGGGCGGGACGGCGGTTCAAACCTATGTCAGCGCCCTCGTTCCCCATGAGCGCATCGGACTCCTTTCCGCGAAGCGAGAGGCTCCGCTCGACCTCGCCTTTGCTCTGCCTTCTCCGATCGAACAAGTCTCCGCCCCTCTCGCTTGGCGATGGGACGCCCCCATGGGATCCGAGCAGGGAGCCTTCACCTACAACGCCCAGCCCTTCCTGACGACCCGGCATCTGGGGGATGACTTGAACGGCATCGGAGGGCAGGACTCGGATCTCGGAGATCCGGCCTACGCGGCGGCGGACGGACTGGTGATCTTCGCCGGCTGGGGCAGCCCGGGTTGGGGAAATGTCGTCTCCCTGCTCCACCGCCTGCCCAAGGGGGACCTGATCCAGAGTTTCTACGGCCACCTGAAAGACATTGATGTGGCTGTCGGAACCCAGGTGCGGAGAGGCCAGCAATTGGGCGCTGTTGGAAAAGGCGACGGCCGTTACCTGGCCCACTTGCATTTCGAAATCCGTCGCCTTCACAGTCCGACCCCGGGCCCCGGATATGGGGACTCCGCTCAGGGTCGGGTTTCCGGCGAAACATTCATCCGGGAACACCGCCACGCTCCGGATGACTGGCTGAATGCACCCCCCCAAAGCGAAAATGAGATCCGCTTGGAACCAGAAGGAGTTGAATTGAAGGAACTGGAAACCGATTCCATCCTTCCCCAGAAATAACCCGGCACTTTGGATCTTGTCAAAAAGTGCCAGAGGACTGCGGCAATGTCGAACAGACTACCGTTGCTTTCTTCCGAACCTGGCGGGGTTCGCCAGTCGCCATTCCACAGCCTCTGACGCGATGAATATAACGCCCGGAAAGAGAGGCGCCAGCGAAAAGGCGGGGCAAGTCCTGAATCGAGAGGGAATTCGCAAAAGCGAGAATAAGTCGATAATTTTAAAATCAAACCTTCGGAAGGTTGAAAATTTGATTTGGCAACCGACATGGAACTCGCTAGGATAGCATTTGGACGGTTGGAATCACCCTGCCGGGCAATGAAAAGTACAAGAATTGGAAGGTCATGTGGAAAGTATTTCTAGTCATCTCGATGGTGGTCCTCGGCGGTGCCGGCTTCCTCGGATATCAAAACCAAGAAAAGCTGAAGGAGACCTACGGGGCTCGCGTCAGCACTGAGAAAAGCCTTGGCCTGGCCCGGGACGACCTGGAGAAAACCAAAGGCGAAGTCGTTCAGATTGTGAAAGCAATCGAGGATGTAGTGGTTGAGATCGAGAAGGTCCAGACCCAGAAATCAGGGTTGGAAACAACCAAGCAGGACGACATGATCAAGCTGACCGAGCTGAAAAATCAGCTGGAAGGCAGCAATGCGGAACTTGCCAAAGCCAAAGAATTCCTCGCCCTGGTTCCTGAAATCGAGAAGGTCAAAGAAGACCTGATGAAGAACGAACAACGCATTCTGGAACTCCAACAAGCCGTCGCCAATGCGGAAGCCTCCATCGCTCAGGCCAATTTGCAGCAGCAAAAAGTCGAGGATTTCGCCAACGAAAAAGCCGCTCTCCTTGCCGACATCGCCGCCGGTCGCATCCGCGGGGAGTTCGCCAGCTCCATCAAGAAAGCCTTCAATGATTGGGGCTTTGTCATCATTGAAGGGGGTTCCGAACAGGGGGTTGTCAAACTCGCGCAATTGGATGTCGTCCGCGGAGGACAGCCGATCTGCAAACTCCTAGTGACTTCCGTCGAGCCCGGCGAAGCCGCCGCCGAAGTGATTCCTGGCTCTCTGACTCCAGGACAAATCATCCAAGAGGGCGACACCGTGACCAAAGCCGCGGTTCCGAATGTTCCGGTCGCACCGGCCGCTCCCGCTGGCGGGGAAGCTCCGGCAGGCGCACCTCCCGCTGATGGTGCCGCTCCCGCAGGAGCTCCCGCGATGGATCCCTTTGGCGCTCCTGCAGCGCCGGCTGCTCCAGCAGCACCTGCTGGCGCTCCCGCCATGGATCCGTTTGGCGCTCCTCCCGCAGCCGCTCCGGCCGGCGCAGCACCGGCTGCGATGGATCCGTTCGGAGCTCCCGCGGCACCCGCAGCCCCTGCGGCACCCGCAGCCCCTGCGGCACCCGCGACCCCTCCGGCAGCCGGCGCGCCGGCTGATCCTTTTGCCCCGGCACCAGGAGCACCCGCAACACCGACTCCACCAGCAAAGCCGGCGGATCCATTCGCCCCCTGATTTTCACCGCCCCATTCTTCTCTTTCCGAATTCTCTGACTTTGTTCCCATGAAAAAATTCGTCATGTTCCTCTCCATCCTCGCGATGGCCGGCAGTGCCGCTTTGGGCGTGCTCAATCAAAAAACCTTCGAAACCGAGCGGACCCTCCTTGGCCAAGCCAAGGATGACCTCGTGAAAACGAGCAACGAGGTCAACCAAGAGAAAGAAAACAAAAAGAACAAAGAAGAAGAGCGAACCCAGAAGCAGGACGAACGGGACAAACTCAGCGCTGAAGTAGCCGGTATCGAGACGGATATCAAGCGGCAGAAGAAGGAGATTGCCGATTCTGAGGACACGCTGAAGAAGAACAACATCGAATTGCAGGAAATTGCCCTCGTCATTAGCAAGATCGGGGATTTCAAAAACGTCGATGAACTGAAAGCGAAACAGGAGGCCCAGAAGCAACAAATCGCTGACCTGGAAACCAAGCGCACCGACAATGAGACCAAGTTTGCCACCGCCATGGTGGAGGTTGGCAAATCCGAGGAGAAAGCCAAGGTATTGATCCAGAAAGAGATCGAATACAAACAGGCCATCGTCCGCAGTGGCATGGAAGCCACCGTGATCGCCGTTAACCGTGATTATGGATTCGTCGTGGTCAACGTGGGCAAAAACCTTGGCGTTAAAGGAGACTCCGCCCTCTTGGTGAAGCGCGGCACTGACAGTGTTGCCAGGCTTCAAATCACTTCCATCGAACCGAACATGCTTGTGGCCAACATCGTCCCCGGATCCCTGGCGGAAGGTGCCCGGGTGGTCCCCGGCGACAAGGTGATCTTCGACCTCAGCAATTGAGTCTGAGTTCAAACCACTTTTTTACTTCCGATTCATGAAAGCTTTTCTGCGAATTTTTCTCTGTTTTTGTCTGACTGGACTGATTTTGGGTTCGGTGAGCTGCGAAACCAGCCATCCGAAGCCACCCCGCAGCAAAGTGGGCACTCTGCCACACAACCGGCCGGCTCCCTGGGAAGGGAATCCCATGGGTATGCCAACCAGCATGTAAGCCTCCAGCGGCCTTCCACACGGCCCCATTTCGTGAAATGGCTCATCTGCGCGTTCGGCAAGCCTGCTTTGGGCTTTGCGAAGGCGGGGATCGCTGAATACCTCTCTCGAATGGAGCGGTATGCTCCCGTCGAAACCCGTTATCTCAAAGAGTCCGCTACCGCAGCGGAGAATACCAAGCGCCAACTGGAAGCCACCGCAGGGACCTTCCGCATCGTGCTCGATGAACGCGGCGAAATTTGGGATACCCTCAAGTTCGCCACCACGGCCGGGGATTGGGCTGACCGGGGCACCAAGAAGGTCTCCGTCCTGCTAGGCGCGGCCTCAGGGCATGAACACGCCGTCCGAAACCAGGCCGATCTTATGCTGGCATTGAGCCGTTTCACCCTGCAACACGAATTGGCGCTACTGCTCTTTACCGAACAACTCTACCGGGCCTACACGGTGATCCGCGGTGAGCCATACCACAAATAGGACCTCTACCAGCAGGGAGAGCGGTGCCCAAACGACCGGATCGCAGGACTTCGGATTTTATAAAATGACGCCCTTTCCTGGCAGGGAGAGGAAGAAATTTTGTCCTATTTCATCCCAACCAACCGTTTCAAGAGCTTGGAGTCGCTTCCTGGATCGAATGAAGCCAGGGCGGCTTTCTGAGCGGCGGAAATTTCAGTCACTCCCAGTTTTCCAAGTTCAAGCATGCGCTGAAGCTCGCATTCACTGAACGTGGCTTCTTCGCCCGAACCCTGAACTTCGATGAGCTGGAGATGCTCGGTCATGGCCAGATTGCAGTCCACCGCGGCATCCTTGTCCTCGGGATAGTCGAGATCCAAAACCGGGGTGCCTCCGCAAACACCGACACTGACTGCGGCGGCAAACTGCCGCAAGGGCGACTCCTTGAGCAGGCCCGCGGCTTGGAGCCGGGCAAAGGCCATGGCGGCAGCAAGACAGGCCCCCGTAATGGACACGGTCCGGGTGCCTCCATCAGCCCGGAGCACATCGCAGTCGATCCAGAGGGTGCGTTGGCCGAGCTTTTCGAGATCCACCGCCGCGCGGAGCGCCCTGCCGATGAGGCGCTGGATTTCTGTGGAGCGTCCATCCATCTTGCCGCGGCTGATGTCCCGGGCCTTTCTTTCCAGCGTGGACTAGGGCAGCATGCTGTATTCGGCGGTTAGCCAGCCTCCGGGAACATTTTGCTGCATCATCCAGCGCGGAACTCCGGGCTCTATCATGGCACTGCAAATGACCTGGGTATCCCCGAAGGAAGCCAGGACGGAGCCGTGGGCATGGGGGGCAATGTCCGGTTGAAACCGGATCGGGCGCATTTGGTCGGGACGACGCCCGTCGTGACGTGTGATCATGCGGCGTTCTTACCCGGTAATGCCACGAGGCGCAAGCCCTCAGAATCCTCCAAGAGGATCAGAAAACAGGAAAGTCAGAGATCTTTGGCAATTTCTTTAATGAACCGACGGAGGCCAGGCCCCACATCATCCCGTAGCAGCCCAAACTCGATATTCGTTTTGAGAAAATCGAGTTTGTTTCCGATATCGAAGCGTTTGCCGTCGAATTTCAACCCGTACATGCTTTGGCTGGATAGCAGACTGGCCATGGCGTCGGTGAGCTGCACCTCGTTGTTCCTCCCTCGGGGAGTGCGTTCGATTTCGGTGAAAATCTCCGGCGTAAACACATAGCGTCCTGCGATCGCGAGGTTGGAGGGAGCCTCCTCCACCGGAGGTTTCTCCACCAGTTGGTTCACTTTGATCAGGTCGGGTTCAATCATGTCCCCTCCGACGATGCCGTAACGGTTGACCTTGTCATGCGGGACCTCCTCCAGCGCGACGACCGAGGCCTGATACTTTTCGAAAACGTCGATGAGTTGCCTCGTGATGTTGCGTTCCTTGTTCTTGGTTCCGACAAGGGTGTCCCCCAGAAGCACCGCGAAGGGTTCCCCGCTGGCATAACTGGCGCCATAACGGATGGCATCACCCAGGCCGTTGAGTTCTTTCTGCCAGACAAAGTGAATGTTGGCGAGGTGGGAAATCCGATCCACCTCCTCAAGCAACGCCAGCTTGCCCTGTTCCCGAAGCTCATATTCCAGCTCGAAATTCCGGTAAAAATGCTCTTCGATGGCGCGCTTGCTTTTCCCGATGACCATCAGGACATCGGTGATGCCTGCCGCGGCGGCTTCTTCCACGACGTACTGGATCGTCGGGGTGTCCACGATCGGCAGCATCTCCTTGGGTTGGGATTTCGTGGCGGGGAGAAACCGGGTGCCGAATCCGGCGGCCGGAATCACTGCTTTGCGGACAGTCATCATGGAATCAGGAAGGGGTGGGAGATTCAAGGATGGCAGGCTTCAGAACCTTCATCCCAAGGGGCTCAAGCTCACCAACCAGGCGGGAGAACATCGCTTCGCCATCGTACGTCCCGACGATGGCGCCCCCGGAACCGGTGAATTTCGCCGAAGCCCCAACGGATCTTGCCAGATCGACCATCCGAATGTTGCCTTCGCTCATGCGGTAGAGCCTGCGGCGGAGATCAAAATTGGCATTGAGAATGGGCGCGATTTCGGCGCTTTTTCCAGCCAGCAGGAGATCCCGCACCTGTTGGGCATAACCTGCCCATTCCTGCATGGCATCCACCACCTCGGAATCTCCGCGATTGAACCGGCTGCGGATATCGTTGTGGAAAACCTCGGTCCCTTCACTGAGCCGGGTCGAATAGGCGATGTAGAGCGGAGGCAGGAGTCCCGGGTCGATCTCTTCGTATGCCCCATGGCCATGCTGCTGGAAATGTTCTTCGGCAAAATCCATGAACACGACGCCTTCGAAAGCCTGGATAACGCGGTCCTGAAGGCCGGCGGGAATGTTCAATTCCTCGTTTTCAACCGAGAGAATGATGTTGGCCTGGATCGACTTGGGGATGGAAACCTCGTAAAACTGCATCAGCGAACGCAACGCCGCCGTGATGATGGCGCTGGAACCTGCCATGCCAACCTGAGAGGGAACATTGCTGGAGTATTCAAGCGTGAAATTCCGGTTCGGCAGCGCCACGCCATGCTCCTGGCAGTGATCATAAAAGCGTTTCACCGTCGCTTTCAGGAGCCGGACCCCGCCGTAATAACCGTAGGAACGGACATCGTCCGCCAACTGAGCGATGGTCTGGAAAATTGAATGATCCCGTGCGGCGGGTAAAATTTCGAGACGAGGGGATTCCCACAAAGTCACTTCCGCTTGGAAATTCCTTACGATAAACGAAATCGTCTTTCCAAAGTACCCATCAGACGGATTTCCCACCAATCCGGCCCGGGCAAAACTTTTGGTGCGGAAGATCATGGTCAGGAGAAAATGGGTCCAAAAGGACAAGCGGCCAAATTAACCCAGCCCCTTTGGTTTCACAAGTGCGGTTTGAGGATGCCTTCTGGCGACAAAACACTTGCAGGGATGCCCGACCCCGGCTATGGTCTGCGCTCCCGTCACTTGTCGGTCGGGTCATTCCATGCGCGGTTAGCTCAGGGGTAGAGCATCACCTTGACACGGTGGGGGTCACAGGTTCAAATCCTGTACCGCGCACCATCTTTCATGAGTTCGTCTTCCGAATTCCGTCTCGCGGTTCTTAATCCCAAAGGTCGCGATGCCTTTCTCGATTACACACGGGGGGTTGGAGCATGGCGCGCCGGGGTCCACGCCCCGATCAACTTTCACGCCTATGCCGCAGCCACCAAGGGCGCCTTTTTCGATTCACCGGAAGCGTTGGCCCGCGACGACCGGTTTCCTGCGGTCCTGCTGCTGATCCGTCACCGGACTTTTGTCAGCCTCGAAGCCGCCCGACGCTTGAAACAGGCCGGCAAAACACTGCTCGTCTCCTGGAAGGAGTGCGGACCCTACCAGATCGCGGAGCAACTCGGCTGTGCCACCGCCCTCCAAGACTATGCGGAGATTCTCGATTTGGCGGATGGCATCCTCTCCCCCACGCTGGTCCCCCCACCCCGCTGGGGATGGATCTCGGTGGAGGAGTTCCGCCGCAAGCTGCGGTTCATCCCCACCCCGTATGCGGTGGATCTCGCCTCCTGGGATTACAGCCTCCCGGTTGAAAACAGGGCCGGCATTCTGGTGGGCACCCGGGAATTCCTCACGCCCACTCGGAACCACCTCCGCGCCCTGGCAGAAATCGCCACCCTGGCCTCTGAACTCAAGGTGCCGGTCACTGTGATCAATGGAGACAAGCGGCTTGGCATGAGAATGCTGCATTCGCTGGAGGAGTCTTTCCCGGAAGCTTCGCTCCATATCGTCGAGCGGCCTCTGACCTATGGGGATTACCTTCGGCTGATGGCACGGCACAAACTGGTCTTCCATCTCGACCGGGGCTCCGTCCCCGGCCAGGTCGCAGGGGACGCCCTCCTCTGCCGGACACTCTGCGCCGGGGGAAATTCAGCGGTCGAGAAGGTGGCCTTCCCAGGACTTTCCGATGACGGTTCGGGTAATCTGGAATCCATCTATGCCAATCTGCGCCGCCTTTTTGCCGACAAAACGTTTTACGATGCCGAAGTTGCCGCCTCCCAATCACTCGCCGCGGAGCATTTGAGTTTCGCGTCGGCTGCCAACCAGTTGGAGAGATTCGTGGCAGAGGTGGGCTGACGACTCAGCCTCCCCCGAGAGCGATCTCGCGCACTTTCCTCAGGTCCACTTTGCCCGTGCCGAGGACGGGTATCGCACCTACCCGGAGAAACTGGTCGCGTTTTGGCTTCCACAAATTTGGCAGATCGGCCCCGGCGAGTTTTGAAAGGACCTCTTCCAAGTCCGCATCAGGCAGCACATGGAGCACGATGAGGCGCTCCCCTTTTTTCTCGTCCGGAACGCCGGTCACGGCAAACACCTGGGCGGTGGCACCGGCCTGCTCCTGGAGACACTCCTCGATTTTGATGTGAGGCACCATTTCCCCTCCGATCTTGCTGAAGCGGCTCAACCGATCGGTAATGGTGACAAAGCCATCCTCATCGACCGCCGCGATGTCACCCGTGGTGTACCAGCCATGCTCCAACACGGCGGCCGTTTTCTCCGGTTGCCCGAGATACCCCAGCATGATGTTGGGCCCCTTGAGCAGCATCAGACCGGCTTCACCCAGAGGACGGGGTTCCCCAGACGCGGGATCGACAATGCGGACCGTCATCCCCGGGAGCGGATGCCCGATGGTGCCCCGCTTGGCTCCAACCTGGCGGAATCCGGCGGCCCGAAAATCCCGCCGGTTCACCGTCACCGCGGGCGAACATTCCGTGCAGCCGTAAGCTTCCATCGGCCTCAGGCCGAACCGCTCCTCGAAGGCCACCGCCAGACGGTCAGGGAGTTTCTCGGCCCCCACCATGACAAACCGCAGGCTGCCGAACTGCTCGGGCTGGCAGCCCCTCAGGTAGAGCTGAAGAAAGGTGGGCGTGGCCAGCAAAAACGTCAGGTGGTGCTGAAGAGTCAGCTGCCCCACCACCTTGGCATCCGTGGGATTGAAATGATAGGCCACTCCGAGCCCCAGCATGGCAGGCGCCCCCAGCGTGCCGGTGAAGCCGAAGGAGTGGAAAAAGGGCAGGATGCCCAGAAGTCGGTCATCGGGCAGGAATCCCATGACTTGTCCGATTTGCTCGATATTAGCCCCCACATTGTAATGCGTCAGCATCACGCCCTTGGGATCGCCGGTGCTTCCGCTGGAGAAAATGATGGTGGCAAGGTCATCCATCGCCGCCCGGCGGGGGGCACCGAGAGCGCGCTCCAACCAAGCCGCGGGACAAAAAAGGGCCAGAGCCATCGCCATGAGTTTTTCCCCCCTCCGGGGATCTCCCGCAACCTCGTCGATCATCACCGTCTCCACCGGCATTTGCAGCCCCAGTTTGTTGAGGAATTTCTCCGAGGTCACAATGCGGCGGATCTTGCACTGGCTGACACAGGATGCGAAAGCCTCATTGGACAGGGTGTAGTTCAGGTTCACCGGCACTTTGCCGAGCAGCAATGCCGCGAAATTGACCAAAGCACCACCGACGGAAGGCGGCAGGAGCAGACCAACTTTGTCCTCACCTTCCCAGACTGGACGGAGACGCCGGGCGAGGTAGATCACCCTTGTCAGGGCCTCGAAAAACCGCACCGGTTGGGTGGAGCCATCAGCCATGGCAAAGCGCCGGGGCCAGCGCCGGGCGGTCCCGACGAATGACCGGTGGAGCGGCGTCATGTTTGCTTTGCGGTATTTCCAAGCCTCGGCCCCAAGTTCCTGCACTGCTTGCCGCACGGAGAACGGATCCACATCGGCCGGCAGGGCTGCCCCGTAGCTGACGGTGATCGGGTAGGGCAGGGTGCGCGGCAACTTGGAGTAAAAGCGGCCTTTCTCGAAGCTGAAAATACTGCCCCAGACATTGTCCAAGTGCACCGGCACCACCGGGGCTTCCAAACCTTTCATGATGCGCGTCATGCCGCGGCGGAAGGGAAGCATCTGACCAGTTCGGGTGATTTCTCCCTCGGCAAAAATACAGACCACCTCTCCATTCTGAATCGCCTGGGTCGCGGCCTGGAGGGAGGCGATCAACTCGCGGGGGCGGGAGTCCGAACTGATGGGAATAACCCGGAGCATACTGGCGAACGGCTTGATCCACCAAACATCATACATGCCGCGGAACATGATGAAACGGATGTGGCGGTCCGTGGAAGCGATGAGAAAGCAGGCATCGGCAAGAGACAGATGGTTGCACACGAACAGCGCTCCGCCTTTCTCCGGAATGTTCTGCCGCCCTTCGACCCGGACGCGGTAGAGGGTGTGGGTCAGCATCCAGAGCATCAGCCGGACCAGTGAGTCCGGGACAAGGCGCACCGCCACGATGGTGGCCACCAGAGTGATCACCGAACCGATGAGAAAGATCGTGCCCGGCGTCAAATGGAGCGAGGATTTCAGCACCCAGAAAATGCCCGATGCGGCAAAAACACCCACCGAAGTCAGCCAGGATTCGGTGGCGATGATCGCCCCTTTTTCTTCGGTATCCGGACGGTGCTGGATCAACGCATTCAAGGGAACCGAGAAAAAGCCACCGGACAGTCCCAGGAAACACAGAATG
>JADZAX010000381.1 GCA_020852405.1 Verrucomicrobiales bacterium | reverse complement strand
CTCATTGTGCCTATTTAAAAACGAATGGGAACACTTCACGGATTGAGATTGCCGGAAGCGACCTTCAGATGTCCGATCTCTGGGCGGTGCAAAATTTTGTGCCTGGTGGAGAGCCGCGATTCGTTTCTAACAGCGAAATCCAATTCATGGCAGTCAAGCAGGATGATCCAGAAACGCCCACACCGGTTTATCGGATTACGATCAAGCTGCCAACCGGACCAGCGCCATCCACATCTAAACCTTCCCGCAATCCCCCCGCTCCGAAGCCCCGCCAGGATGATGGAGACAGTTCAGGAGCTAACAAACCAAAAGAGGTTCCGGCATCAAATGCCGCCTTGCCTAAAAGGACGGATGCCCCTCGAAAAACTACCGCGAGCATCATCCAAATCCAGAATCCGCGGAACAACAGTATGGTGCCTGCAAAAATGAGTGCGCTGCCGCTGCGCTTTCAGGTGGTCGAAAACACAGAAATCGATGCAAAGCTTCCCTCCATTGAGGTCGAAATCCGATCACCAGAAGGCACCCTCCGCAGAACAGGGGTGAAGTCGCCCTTCTTGATACCTTTGCCGCATTCAGGAACCTACCGGGTGACCCTTTCCGGTGAAGGAATTTCGCCGGTTTCGGTTACCTTCAGGAAAGAGAAAAGCTCTTCGACTCCAGTCTGGCCAATCCTGATTCTGATTATGGTAGGAGGATTGATCGCGATTGGGATCCGTGCCCGAGGTTGAAAGGTTTACCGGGTTTCCGTACCTCTGCAATTTTCATTCTGGCGGTGCTTTGTTTTTTGGATCACCACGAGTCCATCGCGGTTAGGGCAGAAAACCAAAAGAGCAGGAAGATGACCATCTTCCTGCTCCCGGATTCTCGACCACGTTCGTCGGCGGTCTGCGTCATCGTCATTTCACCGCCAGCGCGGCCTCGATAGCGGCCGTCACTGTGGCATCGTCCGGCTTGGTTTTGGGCTCGATGCGCTGGATGGGTTTGCCATCACGCCCGATGAGGAATTTGCCGAAATTCCACCTCACATCGCCAGGGAAGGGACCGTCCTTGCCGGTAAGGGCGGCATACAACGGGTGTTGTTCCGGTCCTTTGACATGCAGCTTGTCGAACATGGGGAAAGTCACGGCGTATTTGCTGGTGCAGAATTCCAAGATCTCCGCATTGGTTCCCGGTTCCTGAGCACCGAAGTCATTGCAGGGAAAGCCAAGGACGACCAGTCCCGGGTCCTTGTATTTGGCATAGACTTCCTCCAGCTGTTTATACTGCGGTGTGTTTCCGCAACGAGAGGCGACATTGACCATCAGGATAACTTTCCCGGCATAGGCCCCGAGACTGGTCGTCTTGCCCTGGATGTCCCTGATGGGAATGGAAATGATGGGTTCGGCCGCGGTCACTGCGGTGGCGGCAAGGAGGAGTGGAAGGAGTAGGGATTTCATGGTCGATTTTGGACGGTGTCGGTCGCGGGAAACTTTCACGAAACAGCGCACAGCATCTTACCGCTTCAAGACGTTATTTCAATGGACCGGTATTGGCGCAGACCCGCCCCCCCCTATCGTGGAAGACACTACCACTCCCCGAAGCCGCAAGCCGGTTGAGTGGACCTACTCCTTCGCCCCTCCGGCAGGCCACAAGCGGTCGCGCAGTTCCCACCGCATGGCGGGGAGTTCCCCGAAGGTTTGCCGGATGACCTCTGCCGCAGGATGCTCCGGACCGCCGAGCCCCAGGGCTTCGGCAAGCTGCCTCTCGAAATGCCGAATCGCCCGCCAGTCAGGGGCTTTGGAGGCGAGGTAGTTCAATCCGCGCTCCAGCAGATCCTCCAACTCCGGCACCGGCAGTCCGGGCTCAGCGACCTGCTCGATCAATTTCACAAAGTAAGCGGCGGCCAGACTTTGCGGGTAGGAGGCACGCAGGCCGCTTCTGGAGTCGATCACCGTGACTTCGGTGAGAGTTTGCAGATCGCCGCGCCGCGCTGGAACAAAGAGGAATTCACAGCGGTAGAAGAGGTCAAGCCTTCCCGCAAACGGACTTTTGGGACGCCGAGCTCCCTTGGCCACGGTTTTCAGAAGGCCGTGGTCAGGAGACAACCAATGGACAATCAGGCTGGTCTCGGTCAAGGGAACGCGACGCAGCAGCGTGCCACTGGTTTTTTCAGGGGCCGCCATGCAGGCTTGGCCATCCGGCCGGATCAGAAGTTGGAAGGAGGCACGCCCGGAACTGGATCCCCCGGAGCCGGGGGCGTCTCGGAAAGGCCGGACGGCGCGTTCGAAATGCTGGTGGAACTGTCAGGCAGGAGGGCATTCTTGAGACGGTCGATCCCCTGCTGGGCAAATTCACTCTTAGGATAAATCTTCCGGGAGCGGAGATACCAGGCAAGGCTGGATCCCGGATTCCGCTTCTCCAGATCCTCGGCGGATTTGAGGGCCCTCACAAATTCCGCCACCTCGGTGGAGAGATCTGAGCGTTTGGCGGAAAGCGGCACATCGTCGGGGAATTTTTTGAACGTCCGGTCGATGATTTCCCAGGCGGCAAATTTGTTGCCCCCCCGGCCCAGCGCTTCGGCCTGCTGCATGGCAATCTCGATTTCCTGGACGTTCGTCATGATCTGCTCCAAAGCCGCCTTTCTCTCCGCATCCTCGTGGACGGCCGCCAGGAATCGGCCTTTGTCATTGAAGATCTGCCGGTAACTCTGGGTGCTGAGCAAGCGGTCAAATTCATTGCGCACCTGGAGTTGCATGTCCCCGGAGTCGGCGATGAGTTCGAACTGCTCCTTGAGCTGGGGATTGGTCGGCCAGATCTCCGTGGCCGCCTTGATGTTCTCCTCATAGGCCGCCATTTCCCCTTTGAGGGCCGCGTTCTTGGCGGTCCGGATCCGCATGTTGCTGGTGATCTTGGCGGTCTCGATCGCCTGCATGGGCTTGGAGTAGTCGAAGTCCGACGCCGTTTGACGCATCCGGGTGACCAGTTCTTCCGCGAGGGTGAAGTCGCGGATTTCCATGGTCGAAAGCAATTGGAAGGAATCCCGCGCGTAGACGAGGATTTTCTGCTTGTCCTTGAGGGGAACCACCTGGACCGACGGCATGTATTCCCCGATCAGGAAGGCGTGCTGCAGTTGCCGCATGGCGCCGTCGATCTCCCCTTTTTCGATGAGGAAGCTGAACGCTTTCACAGCCTCGTCGACTTCGCGGATGAACCCGTTGGCCGCCGTGTCGAGCGAGGTGATCGTCGGATCGAAACCGATGCTTTGGCCGAAGACCTTGGAAACATCGCTCCCGTCCTTGAATTCCAGGCGCCCCTGGCCGTCGTGGAAAAACTCCGTGTACATCCGGGCTGCGATGATGACGTGCTCGAAGCGCCGCTGCCCGAAGAGCTGCACCACCAGCGCTTGGAATTCCAGCTTGGCCTGCACCTCGGAAAGCTCCATCTTCGCCTTGTTGGCGACCCGCTCGGCCTCGACTTCGGCGATGCGTTGCACATAGCGGGATACATGGCCGGCTTCCGCGGTGGTCTTGGTGGTCGCGTTGCCTCCGTTGGCGGGAGCCTGTCCATTCGCGCCCCCTTGGCTCTGGGCCCCTACTTTTTGGGGCCCTTTGCTCAGGGCGCTTGGCTCTGAAAGTTTGTCGAAATTCCAATCCAGTTTGCGGCGGCGTTCTTCCAAGGCCACGTTCATTTGCTCCATTTCCCGGACCGACTTGCGAGCCAGCCAGACCCGGTAGACGGCATTGGAGATGCTTTCACAGAGGCGCGCGTCCTGCTCGAAACCCGACGCGTTCTGCAGGAGGGCGACAGCGGAAGGCAGGTCCGGTTTGCGGTGCGGGGAGAGTTCATCAAGAATGCCCCGCATCACCGCGCGGTAGGCTTTGTCCTCCTCGCTGGAGGATTCCGGCATGTTGAGGTATTTCTCAAAGCGGGCCCGGAAGACTCGGTTGTCGGTGATGTTCCAGGTTTTGCCGTCGAAGAAAAAGGTTTCGGACTTGGGATCGAAAAAAGGCACGTCGTTGCCGACGACCTGGCGATTGCTTTGCGGTTGCTGCTGATTGACGATCGTCGTGTTGTTTCCCCCTCCTGCCGGTGCACCGCCCTGGCCCGACGGAGGCGTGAAAACCTGGGCCAGTAGATGACCGCCGCAAGGGCCCACGAGCAAGGCGCCGAGGACCATCAATCTGTTGAACGGGGTGGGTGTTTTCATGGTGAAGGGCTCCGGCAAGGGGGACACGGTTATTCCTGGAGAATTTTTTCGGCCCGGAGCAGCCCGTTTCGGTCAACGCGAACGATGAACGACATCGGTTCCCCACGGGTGATGTTGATGCTGTTGAAATCGGTCGAAACGAGCACTGGGACCGGAGAAGAGTCCCCGGCACTGTCGCTGACGTCCAGACTGACCAACCGGCCTTCGCTGTCGGACCACTTCAGCATTTCCTCCACCTTGCCGCTGAGCTTGTAAAAATTTCCTCTGAGCCCCTCCGCGCTGTCGAGGTATTCCCGGACCCGCATTTCCGGAGCTGTCGCCGGAGCGTTGCCCGAAGCAGCTGAACTGTTCCCGGCAGGCGTTTTGCCCCCGCCCAGAAACGCTCCCAGAGCAAATTTGATGACCAATGCTCCCACGACCACAAACCCGAGAATGGCGGCACCGATCCCCAGAATGTGCCCGATACTGATCCCTTTACTCGCTCGTCTGGCCATGGAGAATGAATTGCGCTTGGGTGGGCACCAAAACCACGGAATGCGTTGCTAGCGATCAGGTGGTTGGCGCGATGACGTTAATCTATCGGGAACAACGCCGGAGACAACCTTTTTCACGGGTTCGCCGGAAAAACGAGGACCGCTTTTTACCGGACTGATGAAATGCCTCCCGTCTGTTCAGGCAAAAAAAAACCGGAGCGCAGGCCCCGGCTTTTTCAAAGTAGGAAAGTGAGAATTCCTGTGGATCCTCAACCTTTTTTGTCGACTTCAGGGTCATTGGACCAATCTCCAAAATCAGCCCCTTCTTTGATCCACTGTTCGAAAAGCTTTTTCTGCTCATCCGTCCACTGGTCAGCTTTGCCTTCGGGTGGCATGTGATCGTCATGGTCCAGAGGCAGCAGGGTGCGCTGAAGGAACGGGCTTTTCACCGGATCCCCGGCCACAATGACAGCACCATCCTCGCCCCCTTTGAGGAAATCTGCTTTGTTGGTGATCACCAGATCTGCCTTCGGCTTGCGCTTGCGGCCTCGTTCATCGGTGAAGGGAGGCTTGTGGCAGTCCACGCAGCTGGCTTTCATGAACGGCCAGATCTGCTTGCCGAAGTTGACCTTGTCCTGGGCTTGGCCGCTTCCGGCCACGGCGAGCACTCCCGCGAAAACGGAAAGGGTGATGACGTTTCTCATAAGGTATGTAGTAGGGTTGGTTGGATGACGGGAAGGGATGCGGTTCCTGTCCCGGGATGGCTCATACATTAAACCGAAGGAACGGCCCCGCAAGCCGCGAAATTCATGCCCCGGCAGGAGCCAGGTCACCGGAGAATCCGTCTTCGGAGGTCCGGGGACGATCCTGTTTCGGGGTGTCAAATCGGGGGGCTTGAGGCATGCTGGGAGGGGTTGGGCTGCTCGGAGGATTGCGCATCTCCCCAAAATTCATGATGTCGTGGATGTGCGCTCCATCCAGCGTTTCGAATTCCAAGAGTCCTTTGGCGATCATATTGAGCTGGTCCCGGTGGCTCACAATCAGATCCGTGGCCTTTTGATAGGCCTCATCGATGAGCCGTTTCACTTCGGAGTCGATCTTTTGCGCGGTGGCCTCGCTATAGGAGCGCGAACCGCCCATCTCCCGAGCCAGGAACAGGTGCTCGTGGTGGTCGCCGTACTCGACCATGCCCAGTTCCTCGCTCATGCCGAGTTCACAGACCATTTTGCGAGCCTGCGAGGTCGCCATCTTGATGTCGCCGCTGGCGCCGCTGGTGACATCGCCGAAGACCACTTCCTCGGCAACCCGACCACCCATGGCCACGACGAGAGCATCCAGCATCTCGTTCTTCCGCATCGTGTATTTGTCCTCCTCGGGAAGCCACATCGTGGAACCTAGGGACGGACCCCGGGGAATGATGGTGACCTTGTGAAGGGGTTCGGTGTTATTCAGCAGGCAGAGGAGGATGGCATGACCGGCCTCATGGTAGGCAGTGTTCTCTTTCTCCTTCTCGCTGATGGCCAGACTGCGCCGTTCTTTTCCCCAGCGCACTTTGTCCCGGGCCTCTTCGAGGTCCTTCAATGAAATGGCCTTCTGTCCTTTGCGGGCGGCGAGCAGGGCTGCCTCGTTGATAACATTGGCAAGCTCGGCGCCCGAATAGCCAGGGGTGCCACGAGCCACCACGCCCAGGTCGACCTCCTCACCCACTTTGACTTTTCTGGCATGAACCCGGAGGATTTCTTCCCGGCCTTTAACATCGGGAAGGCTCACCGTGATCTGGCGGTCAAAGCGGCCGGGACGCAGCAACGCGGGATCCAGGACATCGGGCCGGTTCGTCGCGGCAATGATGATGACCCCCTCCTGGGTGTCAAAACCGTCCATTTCCACCAGCAAGGCGTTGAGCGTCTGTTCGCGCTCATCATGACCGCCGCCCAGGCCATGGCCCCGGTGACGGCCGACGGCGTCGATTTCATCAATGAAAATGATGCAGGGAGCGTTTTTCTTGCCCTGCTCAAACATGTCGCGCACCCGGCTGGCACCGACTCCGACAAACATTTCGACAAAGTCGGAACCACTGATGGAGAAGAACGGCACTTCCGCTTCCCCGGCGATGGCGCGGGCGAGCAGCGTTTTGCCGGTTCCGGGAGGCCCGATGAGGAGGACGCCCTTCGGAATACGGCCGCCCAGCTTCTGGAACTTCTGCGGCTCGCGCAGGAACTCGATGATTTCCTGCAACTCATCCTTGGCCTCTTCGACGCCGGCAACGTCCTTGAACGTCACCTTTTTCTGCTGCGAGCTGTGCAGGCGGGCGCGCGATTTGCCAAAGCTCAGGGCCTTGTTTCCGCCGGACTGCATCTGGCGCATCATGAAGATCCAGAATGCGATCAGCAGGATGAACGGCACAGCGTTGACCAGGAACGAGAGCCACGAGCCGCCCGAAGTGTCCTTCAGCTCGATGTTCACATTGCGCTGGCGGAGGATGTCGTAAGTCTGATCGTAGTTCGGGGGGATCACGGTGCGAAGCTGTTTGGATTGGTCGTCGCGGAAGGTGCCCTTGACCTCGTTACCCGTGATGGTGACCGTCTTGATGCGTCCGGCTTCGACCTCGCTCAAGAACTGCGTGAAGGTGAGAGCCTCCTCGCGCTTGCCGCCTCCGGCCTGGATGACGGCCCAGACAAGGACCCCAACGCACACCAGGACAACCCAGAAGACCAGCGTTTTCACATTCGAATTCATGAAGACTCCCTGCCGCGCCCAACACCTCGAGGCGGCCAATTCGTGGAACAGCAAGTTCCCGCCCACTCATACAGACGGCGATCCACGCCCAACCGATTCATCGGCTTTGCATTTCGGCGTCAGTTGGATGGAAATCCACACACACCGCCCTCACCGCCGATGAGGCGGCTTCAGCGGCAGGTCCGAACTGACGGGCCCAAATGATGGAGCCGTTATTCCATAGGATCGGCCATAAAGGCCTCTCCCAGGATGGGATGCGCGCTTTTTGAAACAGCTCTTTGAGTTTATAGCTTCGGGCCGCACCCAGGGGCCGGTAGCCGTCGCCATGCTCCCAACTACATAGACGGAGCGGCTGGTCGAGTATTGCAGGGTCGAGGCCACTCCCCTTCGTATTATATACGCGGGGTGACGCGGCGTCCGTCGCCGGGGGCGGCCCGGATTCGCTTTGATGGAGAATGACTTCGCCGCTGGGGACAGGGTAACGGCCCGTCGCGGTGACGGCGAAGGAGTAAGGGGCGGGGGGAGGAGCCGGACGGGCGAGGCGGAGGAGATGGAAGGAACGCTCCAGGGTGGCGCCGGGGAGCGTAGCGCTGGCCGAGGGCGAATCGAGCACGGCTGCGGCCTGTTCCAGGTGGTCGAAGGTGAGTTCGGGGCCGGGGAGACGGACGTGATCGAGGGCGGCGCGGAGGAGGCGCAGGCCTACGGCGGGGGGGAGCCGGCGCAACGGGGCAGCGTGGGCGATAAGGGCGGTGCCGGGCGCGGCCAGGCGGCAGGGAGCAAAGTGGCGGGGGAAAAGGCGGCTGGTGAGGTTGCTCCAATAGCGCTCGTCG
>JADZAX010000380.1 GCA_020852405.1 Verrucomicrobiales bacterium | reverse complement strand
GACGACATTCCCTTTTGAAAGCACCGGCACGGTCCTCGTGGAGGCCCCCGATGAGCTGCCGGAAAGGATCCGCAAGGACCTCTCGGCGACGCACTCAGCTTCCCTGAATCAACTTGATTCGGACCAGGACTTCTGGCAATCAGGATCATGCCCAAGCGGTACTTCCAGCCATCTTCCATCCAATTTGTCCATGATGGCACTCGCTTCCCGTGCTATCTCCGGAATGAGTTCGATCTGACCTCTGAGCCGGAGGTGCTTCGCTTCAACCGCCACGTCCTGGCCCAGCAGGTTCTGATGCTGGCCTTCACCGCCTTTTGGTCTTTCGTGCTTTTCGGGGTATGGAGATACCTCGGAGAAAAGGAGGCGGCAGAAATTCCGACCCTGATCCGGTTTCAGGCCGTGATGGCTCTGGTGATTCTGCTCGTTTTCAATCTGGACAAAGCCCTGAAAATCTGGGGAGCCATCGGCAACACGTTCCTCAAAGTCTCCGCCTTTCTCAACATCCTGGCGGCCACCGTTTTGCTGGCGATATTTCGTGGAATCAAAGCTGGTGGGGTTACGACACCTGCCACCGGGTTTCTGGAAACGATCCGCCTCCACCCGGGATCGTTTCTTTTGCTGGTGATGGTGGTCCTGGGTTCGTTCTATTGCATCCGAGTCGCCCAGGAGTTCCGGCTCCGTTACGTCAATCACATGGTGCTGGGAAAGGAAAATCTCCGGGGATACCGGAGAACGGCGGATTTCCTCGTGCCGACCCTATTCCTCACGGTGGCGATCACCGCTTGGTTTGTTTCCTTGGCGATGGCCGTGAAATCGCCCACTGGCCACGCCAGCACCGGGCTCACGTGTTCCGAGCTCATGCTGCAGGGGCTCGCCCAGAGCGCCGCCAGTTCCGGAGCAGTCGGGGCATTGGCAGGCAGCTTGGCCGTGATCATGATTTTTTCGACATGGAATGTTTACCGGAGAGCAACCCACACGGCACTCAAAGCAGGCGCCTATTACCATCCGACTGGAAAGAAAATCCTGATCCTCGGAGCGGGCGTTACCGGGGGGATCACAGGAGCTTACCTGACCCTCGCCGGCGAGCAGGTGTTTCTGTTGGACACGAACTCCGAGCATGTCGCAA
This sequence comes from Verrucomicrobiales bacterium, assembly GCA_020852405.1. GTDB lineage: Bacteria > Verrucomicrobiota > Verrucomicrobiia > Verrucomicrobiales > DEV007 > JACKQE01. The sequence continues at coordinate 2,853 of JADZAX010000380.1, read as the reverse complement.
CGATCCGCAAGGACGGTCTGGTCATCACCGGAAAGAGGGGCCGGATGTGTGTCAAATTGTCCGCGGCAGACTCGGTCGGAGCCTTGCAAGACCTGTTCACCAGAAGGCTCCAGAACCAGAAGATGGTGTTCGATGTGATCATTCTGGCCGTCAAATCCGCCGCCACCAAGCCAGCTTTGGAATCGGTATTGGCGTCAATGACACCTGAAACCGTTGTGGTTTCCCTTCAGAATTCCATCAATGACCATGAGATCGCTGCTGTCGTCGGCAAGGATCGGGTCCTGCACGGTATCACTTTCTGGGGAGGAACCAACCTCGGACCCGGACGCCTCGAGCAGTCATCGATCGGACATTTTGCCATTGGCGAAATCCTTCAGGAATCCATCACCCCACGACTTTTGCTGGTGCAAAAGATCCTCGGTAACTTCGGCCGGACCGAAATCAGCCACCAGATCATCCGGGAAGCCTGGAACAAAATGACCTTCAATGGGGTGATGAACACCTACGGAATGATCTTCGGTCAGAAATGCGCCGTGCTTTTCAGGGAACCCGGCATACTTCGCATCATCCTGGCCACCATGAGTGAAGAGGTGAAAATCGCCAACCGGGCCGTCGGGCCGTTGGGAATCATGAAAAAAATCCCCATGGATGGATTCGCCATCCATGAGGGCACCAAGCCCGAAAAAATCGTCGAGAACGGAGTCACCCTGCGCATTGTCTCCTCGGTGAGCGGAGACATCCGATCCTCAATGCTACAGGACTATGAACGGGGCATTCGATCGGAAAACGATTACCTCGCCGGTATGTTCATCCGGGAAAATGAAAGACTGGCTCAGGAAACCGGCCAAGCTCCCCTGCCGGTGCCCTTTTTGAAAAGAGCCCGGGAGGTCGCGTCCCGTATTGAGGAGGGGGAATTGAATCCCTCCCTCGAAAATGTTGCCCTGTTTGATGACCTCATCCAGGAAATGCCGGAATACTGGCGCAAGCCAGAGAACTTTGTCTACCGGAGTCCTCTCGACTGGTGGCATATCCAGTTTTATTCCCGGGCCGCCAAATGGATCACCCGGAATTATTGAGGTTTCCAGCCAGCCAGCCAGCCTCCGCCAGACATCCCTGGTGCGGGACGCCCGCCCAAAGACTCCGAAGGGATCAACCTTCCCTTTTCAATACTTCCGTTTTGGTTTGGGAGAGGATCCGGTAATGGATACCCGCCCAGCGGATCCGGCTGACAAAGAGGGCGCTGAGCGCCAGAATCCCATGAATCGCCATGGCCGCAGGTGTTCCCAAATGTTCCACCCACACGGTTTTTCTGAGAACCTCCACGATTTCGGGTTGGTTCCCAAAATGTTCCACGATCACCTTGCTCCGTGCCCAGGCACGGAGTTGGTCCGCGAACAGCACCACGCCGAAAGGGATCCACGCGAGTGGGTAGTGGAACCACAGGATAGCCGTCACGGAACTGACAAGTCCCAGCGTGTAGATTCCCGTCAACATCAGAGAAAACGAATACAGCGCCGGAGAATACCAGCGCACTTGGTAGTACTGGCGGCGTCCAAACTCAAAAAAGGAGGACCAGGTGAAGTCCACCGGACTGGGGATGAGCAATGACTTGATGAACGCGATCTTCCTGCCTTTGGTGCGGGCATACTCCCCCATCCTGAGATCGTCATTGAGACTGCCGTGGAAGACTTCCGGGACATCCAGTTCATCAAAATCATGCCGGGTGATCGCCATCGATCCCCCCCACAGATTGCTCCACAAATCTCTGCCGCCCAGGGTGGCAACAGACGCATTGATCACGCTGGCGAAATGGTTCACGAGGGTCGGCCGCTTCGGAACCAGCCATCGGTAGGTGGAGGCAAGTTGATGCGTGCCGGCGTTGAGCGGCGAGGTCAGCCTGGCCAACCAGTCAGTTCCGCAACGGATGTCCGCATCGGCGAAAGCAACCATCCGGTCACCGGCATCCAGTTCCTTGAAGGCCTCGATCTGGTTGTGGACCTTCTGCCCTCTGCCTTCACACGTGCCGGCGATGATGATCCTGACTTCGCAGGGCCCCGGGCCGGCGTTTCCGGAGAGGAGGTTCCTCTCCCTTTCGGCTAGCATGCTTCTCAGCCAGGAAACCACGGGGTCTTTTTCACTTTCCACCGTGATCAGCACCCGGTAGCGGGGATAGTCCTGCGCGAGGATGGCTTCAAAAAAGTGGGGTGTATTGTCCGGGTCGAAGCCTTTGACCGCGATGATGAGCGCCGCGGATTTTTGATCTTGTGGGAGCAGATGCCCCCACAAGGATTCCTGCCAGCGGCGGTAACGGGCGTAGCCACCCACTTCCAAAGCTGTCAGCAGCGCCTGAGCCATCCAAAGGCCCCACAATGTCCATAAAATCGGCTCCATCATCCCAGTAACGCCAGAAACTGCCCGCACGACCACAGAGTGCAAGGCCGGATTGCGGGGCATCTCCTGCCACTCTTGCGGCTGGTTTCACCGCGGAATGCGCGATCCCATCGGTGATCCAGGGTCCGTTGAATGGCCCGGACGCCCCGCTTTCCTAGTGCCGTTCCCTCTGGGCAGGGGAAAAACGCCCCCTTCGGAGTCTGCGTATCCCGGACAATCCGGCCCACTGAACAAAAAAATCACTTGCCCGTTCTGCCACCCTGTGGCAATCTGCGCGCTCCCAATTTCAGGACTCAGGTTCCCCTACCACCATGGCATACGCAATTTTCTCCACCGGCGGCAAACAATACCGCGTCAGCGAAGGCGACAAGATTGAAATCGAAAAAATCGTCGGCAACACCGGCGATGAGACGACTTTCAGCAACGTTCTTCTCGTCAATACGGGTGACTCCACCACCGTCG
>JADZAX010000379.1 GCA_020852405.1 Verrucomicrobiales bacterium | reverse complement strand
GGCATCGGAAGGAGCAAAAAGCTCGCGCTGGGTCGTCGTGATACGAATCTCAGGGAAGAGGTGCCAGCGCACACGCTCAATCTGCGGGAGAGAGAGCTTATGCCTGTAGGCATAGTGAAACATTCCCCAGAGACGCTCTTGGAAATCCAGGGCGTCCGTGGACTCGAGCATTTCGTCTTTGCAGATGACCAGCCTGCCCGGCAGCACGAGGTCCTGTTGCTCTTCGCTCAGCGTGTCATCGAGTTGCTTACGGGTGATATTGGTCAGCACTACTCCATAGCCCCACGGCATACAGAGCTTCCCTTGATAGGGCCCTGAGGACGTTCTCAGTTGAGGATCCTCGCTGAGTTGGTGGACCACCTGAATGGCATATTGTCGAGCTTGTTCGAGAGGATTTGCCACCGTCTTGACGGCACCGTTGGCGAAGATTTCCACCCTGAATTTGTCGATGGATTTGAACGTCTCAAGCTTCCAATCCTTCACCTCGAGCACCAGAAGACCCCGAGATGGATGCAAGATCACAAAATCGGGTCGAAGCCTCGCATGGCCCACAGGAACGTCATACCAGCATAAGTAGTCGTCTTCTAAAAGGGTCTCCAACCGTTTAGCAAAGCGTCGTTCACCCGGCATCATATTGCCACGAAGGGAGTTCAAGGGGGGAATGAGAGTGGCCATCGGGTAGCAAAAGGACGATTATTTTATATAATTACCATAATTGCAAGGGAAGGCAAGCCTTTAATGGCCGTCTTAATCTTTCACGTGGAGACGGTTTCACAACGTTTGCACGTTCAGTTGTCGATGCCTCCACCTTCGAAGTTTATCTCCCAACCTGGGGTGTCCCCGCCTTATTGAACCGAGTTGGTTTAGATGAGATGGTGAAAAAGGACCTCTAAGAAAATGAGTGCATTGAGTCCAGTTTCATGCTGAAACCGGTCAATCACTTGCCCTCCGCTATCTGCGCTGTCCCTTGCGAAGTGGTGTGAACTTTTGGCGCCGAGGGATAACCGTCAGACAGTTACCCTATTCGTCCATCGAATGCTCTGATTTCGCGGCAGCGCTGCCACTCTCTTCGCCGCGCTCGGCAAGTTCGCCTTTCTCTTGTTCAGACCTGGCACGAGAGAGAGCGGCTGTAAAAATACTGGTGGGAACGGCCACGATCCCCATGCCAATGATTAAAACAATGCCAGTGAGGATGCGACCTCCGGCTGTTTGTGGAACAGCATCGCCATACCCGACTGTGGTTAGGGTAACTATGGCCCACCAAAGGCTATGAAAAACCGAAGCAAACACTTCGGGCTGAGCTGCGTTTTCAAAGAAATAGATGCCCACAGAGGCGAGATAGAGAATGATGGCTGTGACGATGCCGAAAAGGGTGACTTCAGGACGGGCGATTTCGAGGGCTCGTTGCAGGCGATCCAACGCGAGATTGTGACGAGCAAGTTTAAAGGCCCGCAGCAATCGAAATAGTCGGAAGACGCGAAGGGATCGGGTATCGAAACCCAGTCCCAGGTAAAAGGGAACGATCGCCAACAGATCCACTATTCCGTAGAATGAAAAGAGATACCCTCGCGGAGGGCGGGATAAGGAAACTCTTACGACGAATTCGATCGAAAAAATGATCACCGAAACGGTTTCGGCGAGATCGAGAAAATGGCGAGTTGCCGACGAAAGTTGAGGAAGCGTATCGACCGCAAAAAGGATCAAATTGGCAATGATGAGCCATTGCAGGTAGGACTCGACAGGGCCCAAATGCACCCATCCCTTCCGATCCCAGGACAACCCTTTCATTTTGGCAGAGTAGGAAAAATTCGCCAGCCGCCTCAGGCTCGCTGCCGGACAACTCTTCCAGAAGCCCTGAACAGAAGGAATCCTCCAATGGCTGCGACGAAATATCCAAGTCGCTCCATTCCACTGAGATCGGAGGTTCCTCCAACAACCACGGCAGATTCCGGCTTACCTGGAATTGCGCGAATGGTCACCATGTCACCGTCTGCTTTCTCCTTGGAACCCAGGCGGCTTTCGAAAAAGGATGGCGTGACCACAAAAGAATCGTCTTTTTTAATCTGGTCTCCTTCACCCCAGCTTACCCAGACGATATAGCGCTTTTTCCCTTTGGAACCCTTCTGAACTTCAGACTTTGTGATATGTCCGGTAAAAGAGGCGCCTTCCTTTTCGAGCTTCGAATTGTGCCACTTGGCGTTGAAGCCAAGAGTGATAAAAATGATGGCCATGACGAGGGCACACAAACTGGGTAAAAACGGACCGATGCGCATATTGTGCGCAACGGATTCACAATGCATTGCCACTGTCAATAGGACTTCAGAGGCTCCAAAATTTTGGCAGATTTTGCCTTCTCGCCTCCTCCCACTCAGGCTGATTTTCGATCATTTCATGAGGGGATTCATAGCAGACGAACCGAAACCCAGGGAATCGGGTGGGAGCTGTAAGTTGCCAGGTTCCAGAATCGGAAAGAGTGAATTGCCCTCGAGACTGTGGAATGCCAATCCCTCTTCCTGCTAATATCAGGACCATCCATCAAGGAACCCGGCTTCGCGAAGCACCAGATCCTCAACGCGAATGGAACCACCAGGAGCATGGCATTCAAAACCGCAATCAGCAGTTCTTGATCCAACCGAGGAGGTTCTTAACTCCGTTCCACGGGGACTGCCCGTGACACTGACAGTCTGCCATTTCGACTTGACCGTGACGCTTAATCCTTTGTCTTGCCAGCAGCCTTTGCCCGTTTCATATGAGTCACTTGCAGAGGTATTGCAGAATACAAACTATTCAAGAGTTCAGGATGATTCACCACACTTTCGTCCATTCGATGATTGCGCCCCCCCCTCTTCGATGCAAGGATAAGAACTGCTTCATTTTGCGACTTTACTCCTAACCTTTTAACATCGCTATGAAAAGTCCCTCGCTCGCTTCCTTTGTCCTTGCCGGGTTCGCGTTGATTACTGATCTCAATCCCGCTCTCGCTCAAACTGTGCCAGACAGTGGTCACAAGCATTCGGCAGCCAACCGCTGGCTCGAGATCATGCTGGAAACCGCCGCGCGGGATGTGGAGCGCGTCGGAGCACGCCCCACCATTCTTTCCCGACAAATGGCGATTCCCCTGACCGCGATGTATGATGCCTGGGCCGCTTACGACGCCAAGGCCGTCGGCACTCGCACCGGAGGAACACTGCGGCGCCCCGAGTCGGAGCGCACGCTAAAGAACAAGGAGACCGCTATCGCCTATGCGATGTATCGTTCCTGTCTCGATCAATACCCGGACTTCGCTGAATACCTCACCGGAGAAATGAAGGGCATGAGCTACGATCCTGGGGATACATCAGAGGATATCACAACCCCGATCGGCATTGGGAACCACTGCGCCCGTCTCGTGCTTGAGTATCGCTACCACGACGGGGCGAACCAGCTCGGCGATGAAATCGGGTCGAACGGCGAACCCTACTCCGACTATACGATGTACCGTCCGGTCAATCCGGACGACAAGATCATTGATCCCGACCGCTGGCAGCGGCTGCCCTTTGCGGACGGCAAGGGTGGGAAGTTCTTCCCCGGCTTCCTCACGGCTCAATGGTACCGGGTGAAGCCGGCGATGCTGGAAAGCTCCGACCAGTTCCGCCCCGGCCCGCCGCCTCTCGTCGGCGATCCGCAACTCAAGAAGGAGGTGGACGAAAACATTGAGTACAACGCGACCCTCACACCCAAGCAGAAGGCCATCGTCGAGTTCATGAGGGACGGCCCGCGTTCGACCGGTCAGTCCGGCCACTGGCTGAAGTTCGCGCGCGCCGTTTCCGGGCGGGATCAAAATGACCTGGATACCGACGTAAAGCTCTTCTTCGCCGTCGGCAACACGGCGATGGACGCCTTCATCGCCTGCTGGGACGGGAAGCGCTACCACGACAGTTCGAGGCCGTGGACGCTGGTGCGTTATTATTACAAAGGGCAGACGATCAAGGGCTGGGCCGGACCAGGGAAGGGCGTGAAGGACATTCCGGCCGAGGAATGGCATCCCTACTCGCCCGCGACATTCGTTACCCCCCCCTTCCCCGGTTACCCCTCTGGCCACAGCACGGTGAGCGCAGCCTGTGCCGACATGTTGAAATATTTCACCGGCAGCGACAAGTGCGGTTTCCAGGAGAAGCGGCAAGCCGGCGAACTCACCGAGCAAGGCTTCGATTGCCGCAAGATGCAGCAGCTCGATGGTCGCCCGCTGGCGGAAATTCTTGGCGACGCCCACGCTTCTTGTGATGTCACGCTCATGCTGCCGACCTTTACCGAATCCGCCGAAATGGCCGGAATCTCGCGGGTGATGGGTGGTTACCACATCCAATCCGACAACATCGCGGCGCTCAAGCTCGGCCGCGAGATCGCAGCCTACATCTGGCCGAAGTTTCAGACCTACTTCGACGGCACCGCGAAGGGTCCCGTGATGCCCAAAAAATGACGTGAGACATTTTTCCTTAAGGGACACCACGATGACAGGCCGAACACGACCTTCTGGCAGCGGCGCTTTCCTGCTGCCATGCACTTGTTACTGACTGCTATCGAGGCGCTTTTGCAACCACTTTGCAGCTTCGCACTCAAGGCTCAATGGGAGTAATAACCACCTCATCACCGGATGAAGCCGCTTCTGGAGCTGAGGATCAAGCTTGTTCACGGCGCGAACCTTCGCTGTGGTGAACTTCTCCAATTTCCCTGTTACGGAGCCGCAAAAACGGCAGAGAGCAATCTATCCAACCGCGGAAGCGGGTTTACGCCACTTCGTAATCCTTTAAAATTCAAAAAAGTACCCCGCCCCGGGCTCGAACCGGGAACCTGCGGATTAAGAGTCCATCTCAAGCCATTCATTACCAACGCGTTCCACATCTATCAAGCCATTTGCCTTCCCTTGCAGATTCATGCAGGCAAATTCAATTGGATTTTCGGATACAAATTTGATACACCAAACTGCGTTAGAAATCACGGTCATCTAATGAAAATGGTCCAAGTGTTCCCACCCAAGGTTCGCCAAGGTTTTCACCTGACCCAAATCAAAAATAGGTGATTTTTAGGACCAAATGGCGCCGATCCAGTACCGGGAAGCCGGAAGCCTCGCATCCTGAAGCTCCTGCGAATCTCTCCCCCCTAGTTCCCTCATTCCGCGCCCACATCTGCTCTAAAGCCCTTCGTTTTAGTCCACAAACTCATTGAGTAGTCTAGAAAAAGAATGAAATTCTTGACATCTTAATCGATCAGGAAATATTAAGGTGTCCGGCGGTTGACCGGGCGTTGTGAGTTTGTCCCCTTCTTGGGAACATGATCAACGCATGAATGGAACGATCCGGGCAGAGCCCGGTTTGAGAATAGAAGAATCCTGATGTCCAAGATCACCAATATTGCCCCCCTCTGTCCTCGCTCGAGGGGTGATGCCTTGGTATCGGCTGCGCGCCGATTGGGGATTCGTGTGTTGAGGGGGAGTGGTGTTCGCGCCTACCGACGGCGCAAAACCGGAAAGGACATGTAGCCACAGAAAGCTAATTACTACCTTCTACTCAGTGAGCAACGTTTCCGCGAAGGCTGCGGAGTTGCTGATTCGTATTTGGCGATCGCTGATCGCGTGAGTTTGATGTGCTCCTTAAGATGGGGCCGACTATGGCATTCTGTGGAATTCTTGTGCCCAGAATGCGTGCAGGTTTAACGATATGCAAAAATTTGATACGAAAAAAAGACGTCGCAAGAATGCTTCAAATCTCGGAGCGCCAGGTGGCCAATTGGATGGCCACAGGAATTCTTCGGTTCCACAAGGTGGGCCGGCTAGTGTTCTTTGAAGAAGCCGAGGTAATTGCTGACATCAAACGTCACGCAGAGCCCCGGCAGCAAAGAAGTAAGGAAGAGCCTGACCAGCTGTAAAGCAGCACCAGAATTTCGGGTGAACAAAACCCCCGAAGTTCTGGGCGATGGTCACGTTGGATGGCGGCCGCCAGTTTCACGGCGGCCCTGAATTTGGAAGGCGGGAAGGGGCTCCCGTCAGCGCTTCCATGGCGCTGACGGAGAAGCCCACCGTCAGAGTCGGCATTCGATCCGACCGGCACTTAGCCGGTGTGAAGATCGCCATTGTCGAGGTGTGCCCAACCGAGAATCGCCCTCCCGGTCGGCAAGCTACCGCGATCTCCTATGAGACGGAGATTCAGACTCGTACAAACCAATTTTCCATCATATCCATATGAATTTAAATGATCCAAACGAACCACAAGACAATGAAAGCGAATCCCAAAGCGTCACCGGCTGCAACCAGATTGGGTTCAAACACGCTCTGCACGAGGTTCTTTCGTTCCTCCAGGCGCGCATGAATGTCGATTTCGACAGCACGAATGCCATCGACGACCTCCACAGGGAGTGCCGCAAGGCGTGGTTCCCAGATGCGCCAGACGGTATTCCTCTGAATCGATTGCTGGCCGATATCTGCGAGTTCTCATGTCCCCCGGATGGTCCCACCATCCCCCAGATGCGAGCCTTCTCGCAGGGGATTCGGGAACTGTTTGTAGAGGTCGAACGCCTTCTCGGTAACTGACCATCCAACGCCCGGAGGGAATAGCATTCGTGCATTCCCTCCGGGCAACTTCCTCTTCGCTTCATTACGCGTGCGGTTAAAACGCGCGCGAGTAACACCCGAACAAGACCCCAAATTCTGGGATCCAATACACCTTTTGTCTCTATATCCAATGATCGACACCATCAGTATCACCACGGGTAGTCCCGTATCCCTGGACGCCAATCAGTCTGCCAACAATCAAGATCCCAATTGGATCTACAGAACGCAAAACACCCGTCACTCCAATGACGGATCAATTCACTCAGATTTATTTGCTTACCACCGGCAATCCGGCATGCGGGCGAACATCAGCCAAGGAAGCAAACTCTCATCATTACAGGCTTCCTTTCCCCGTCTCGCGGGACTGCCCCAGAATGGACTCCAGATCCACTGCACCAACCAATTCGAAGGAGCCCGTTCCACGTTGCTCCAGTGGGTCAGGCATTTCGCCTGTAGAGCCACCCCCGAGATCATCGCCATCAAGCGCATCGACCTGGCCCTCACTCTGGCACTGCCTCCGCGGATCATTCTGGCTCTCCACCGCAATGCCAGACACCCCAGAATCAGGAGGGAGACGCAGGCCTACCTCAACCCTTCACCTGAAGACCGGAAGGCCCAACTCTCGCATCGCTTTGAGAATCTCAACACGATCCGTTGGCAAGGCACTTCGACCGTCATCACCCTGTACGACAAATGGCGAGAGATCTCAGCCAGACGCCGTCCTGCCAACTCACCCGAAGAACCCTCCCACCAAAGCCTCCGCATCGAAATCCAATTGCGGGGCCACAATCGGATCGCGGCGGCCTTCGGGCTGGATGACGGGGCGCGCCTCACCCTCAACCGCTTGGATTTCGCACACTGCTACCGCGTCTTCCGGGAGTTGCTGCTTGAATTCGATCACCTTGGCCAAAACACTGACATGAAGCCCACCACCGCAGGCTTCCTCGCCATACTGGAATCCCACCCTGAAACTTGGTCTGATCTCGGTGGAGTGCCGCCCTTCGAATGGTACTGCGCCGAAAAAAGCCTGTCCAACAAACGCCTGAAACAACTCCGCCGTGAGGTCGCAGCCGTCTCCAGGACCCTCACTCCCTTCCACTGGGCCGACCACCTTCCCGAAGATCAGCTCCCCGCGTTGGTAGACATCGACGATACCGGACGCTGCAGCCTCATCCCTCCACGGCATCTGGACGCGATCCCACCGACACAGTGGATCCCACCGCCACAGTGGATTCATCATTGAGACGTAGGCGCACGCGGGAGCGCCGCCCAAAGACCGGAGCAGTGGAGCCCCTAAAGGGCTCCTGCTGGTCCGGAGCGGCGGCCGATCGCGTGCGCCATTCGCCCGCTGTGGCGTTTGACCCCCAGAAAGGACCCTTATGTCGTTCACCCGCGTCCGAACGCTCCACGCGGCTCCTAGGCCCGGGAAACGCCATGCCATACTTCCGACAGCAAACGATTCTGCCGATCAGGGACCATCCTCCCGAGTCAGAGTCAGTGGATACAGACAGGGGTGATGGTGGGTGTGGATGCGGGCTTTACCTCCCTGCCCCGCAGGCCCCTATCCCCGTTCCACTGAACGATGGCCACAACGGAACCACACACCACAGCAGTGGTCGAACTGACCGCCCTACCCTCTCCTCTCTCAACCGCTCCTAAAGGAGCCACAGCAGCTGTCCTGCACGCCAGGCGCCTGCGCACATCAATGCTGCCCCAGAACGGCCCTGACCGTCAGCAACCTTCCGCAACCAGAGCCAGAATCCCCGATCATCACGTCGCCACGTGGAATGCCGGAGTTGCAGGCGCCTGTGATATCCAGCCGGGGCTCCCACACGGAAGCAACTGTCACTGGTATTCCACCCGCTTTGCAGAATGCTCCGCAGCGATCCCCACCGTCGATCTGAGGTGGATCATGGTGCTTCGCAGACACAGACTCCGCATCCAGTTCCATCAGCGATTCTGGCCCGGTTTCTGATGCGGGACGGACGCCACTTCCAAGAGTGTCCAATCACCAATCCTCATCTGTCCCGGTCATGCGGCAAATGCCAGTGAACAGGATGGTCGGATTCTGCAGCTGCCGCAAACACCAATTACCATGTGGCAGGCCCGCCACAAGGCGGCTGCAGGGAGTGCCTTGTGACACCAGAAAACCAAGACTTACGCAATGCCCGGATGCCATCTGTTCGGCAGGAATGCATCGATGACGCATCCCTCCCCCACCCACTGTTGTGCGCAGTCAGCAGACCGAACCGAGGATCATGCCCGCCAGCGCAGGCTGCGCAACCTCATGGGTGCGTGCTGTCATCCATTTCAACCCCCAGAGTTTTGGAGAATCCTGACCCGTCAAAGACGGGTGTGAACGGGTAGAAACTCATGTCACTACAGACGTCATCCCTGACCGTCTCCAGCGGGTGCCATCCCACCGCCCACAGCGACACGTTTTGAATGGGTTCCGGAACCGCTCCCGTTGGCACTTTCAGCGTGCCATTTGATGTCGCGTATCCACGCAAATCCCGTGAGCTTTTCAGCCGGGATCATTGCTTTCACTTCAGACCATTCAGGCACCCAGTCGGTGAACCGTTGAAGGGTCTCCTTCATCTACCGCGAAGCCACGCCCCAGACCTCCCGTAAATCGGACACGTCGCAGTATCCTGGT
>JADZAX010000378.1 GCA_020852405.1 Verrucomicrobiales bacterium | reverse complement strand
GATTGCCGGGGACGCTATGCCAGCGCTGGCGTTTGGCACATGATGACCGACGAGGGACGTGACGGGGTGGATTGCGCCGCCTGGCTCGCGGCCCAGCCCTGGTGTGGTGGCAAGATCGGCATGGTGGGAACGAGCTATGTCGGAGGCACCCAGCACGCCGTGGCCATGGAGCATAGCCCCCACCTCGGCACCGTCATCCCTGTCGACGCGGTCTCCAATCCGGGGATCCAATCGATGCGGAACGCGGGCGCCTTCGAGCTGCGTTTCTGGAACTGGATCATGCTCAATGCCGGCAAAGGCAGCCGGGCCTCGCAGGATCCGGGGACCGCGGCGGTCCTCAAGGAAATGGCTGATCACCGGTTGGACTATCTCTTCAATCTGCCTCTCCGTCCCGGGGCCACGCCATTGCGGCTGGCTCCGGAATACGAGGACTGGCTGGTCGGGGCGATGCGGCACGGGGCCAATGACGCGTTCTGGACCCAGAACAACATCGTGGAAAATGTGGGGCAGTACCAGGATATCCCGGTATACCTGGTCGGCGGATGGTACGACTCATGGGCGGGGAATACCACGGCGAATTACCGGGCTCTCAGCGCCGCGCTGAAAAGCGATGTCTATCTCATCATGGGACCATGGATCCATGGCCAGCAGGGGAAGTCCGCCCACGGTCAGGTGGATTTCGGGGCCGGAGCGGCGATCGCCGACGAATGGGGATGGCGACGCGAGTGGTACGATCACTGGCTCAAGGGGATCGACAACAGCGTGGGCAAATCAGCCCCTTTTGCGACCAAGGTGAGGATCTTCGTCATGGGGACCGGGAGCGGCAAGCGAACCGGAGAGGGCAAGCTCGATCATGGTGGTTTTTGGCGGGAGGAGAAGGAGTGGCCCCTGGCACGGGCCAGAATCACCCCTTTTTACCTGCATGCTGATGGCGTTTTGAGCCCGGAGGCCCCGACGGTCACGGCGTCGCAGACGCGTTACACCTTTGATCCCCATCAGCCGGTGCCGACCATCGGGGGCAACATTTCCAGCAACGACGGGCTCATGCTCCAGGGGGCCTGGGATCAGCGAGGAGGAGATCACATCTGGAACTGGAAGCTGCCCCTGCCGCTCTCCGCGCGCAATGACATCGTCGTGTTCCAAACCGAACCACTGCCAGAGGACATCGAAGTCACCGGGGAAATTGAAGTGCGCCTCTGGGCTTCCTCAAGCGCGGTCGACACGGACTTCACGGCCAAGCTCATCGATGTCCATCCAGCCAGCACGGATTTTCCCGGCGGATTTGACCTCAACCTTGGTGACGGCATTGTCAGGGCGCGGTTCCGTGATTCGCTGAAAGAGGAAAAGCTGCTGGACCCCGGCACGGTCTACCCCTTCACGATCCGGCTGTATCCGACGAGCAATGTCTTCAAGAAAGGACACCGCATCCGGGTTGACATCAGCAGCAGCAATTTCCCGCGTTTCGACGTGACTCCGAACACCGGCGAACCCCTCAACGAACACCGGCGCAGTGTGACGGCGGAGAATGCCGTATGGCATGACGCCACGCATCCCTCCCACATTCTGCTGCCGCTGGTGCCGCGCACTCCCTGATGTCCCACGAGTTGCTGCTCAATGAGGAAGTCTATCACCGCTTCATCCAGAAAGAAGTGCCGGAAGCCCGTCGCTTCGTCTGGATTGCCACGGCGGATGTCAAGGACCTGCACGTGGCTTCGGGGAAGCGCTTCGTGCCCTTCGTTCAGGTCCTGGCAAGGCTCGTCCGCGATGGGGTCGAGGTCCGTTTGATCCATGCCAAAGAGCCCGGGCCGCGTTTCCGCAAGGATTTCGACCAGTATCCGGAATTCGTCGAGAGTGATCTCTTCGAGCAGGTGCTCTGTCCCCGGATGCACATGAAAGTGATGATCATCGACGGTGTGGTGGCCATGGTTGGTTCGGCGAATCTGACCGGTGCCGGGATGGGGGCCAAAAGCCCGCGGCGGCGGAATTTCGAGGCGGGTTACCTGACCCGCGAAGCTTCCGAAATCGGGCAGTTGATGGACTTCTACGACCGGTTTTGGATCGGCGACTACTGCGGTCCATGCCAGCGGAGGGACGTCTGTCCGGGACCTCTTGCCTGATTCAGCGGCCCGGGCGGCGGACTTTTTTCGCGACAAACGGCTCGCATTTCAGCCGTGATCGGGTTTGCTAACCGCCGTATGACAGAATCCTCCCCTGAGTCTCCCCTGGCCGTTGCCACCGCCGCCGCCCGTGAGGCCGGTGCCCTGCTCCGTGAGCATTACGAGAGCGATCTCCACATCAACGAGGCCACCGCCCACGACATCAAGCTTGAGATGGATGTGCGGAGCCAGGATCTGATTTCCTCGCGCCTGCTCGCGGCCTTTCCCGGGCACAGTCTGCTCGGTGAGGAAGGCGACTCTGGTGATGCCACCAGTGATCATGAGTGGATCGTCGATCCCATCGACGGCACCGTGAACTATTTCTATGGCATCCCGCACTTCTGCGTCTCCATTGCGTTGCGGATCCGCGGTGAACTGGCTGTCGGAGTGATCTACGACCCGATGATGGATGAGTTGTTCACGGCGGAAGCGGGAGGTCCCGCGTTGAAGAATGGCCGGCCGATCCAGGTCAGCGGGCGCAGTGAGTTGCGCGAGGCGATGATCACCATCGGGTTTTCCAAGACCAAAGAGTCTCTTGAGGCCGGGCTGGCGAGATTCTCCCAGGTGGCCGACAAGGTGAAGAAGACCCGCATGCTCGGAAGTGCCGCCCTCGCGATGTGTTATGTCGCCTGCGGTCGCTTGGACGCCTACATCGAGGAGCAGATCAGTCTTTGGGATGTCGCCGCCGGTCTCCTCATCGTGGAGCGCGCCGGGGGCCGCACCATCCTCACGCCTCATTCCCATGAGAGAGAAAAATACTCCATTTCAGTGTGGAACGGTCGGATTCCTGTCGAAGGGATCTGAGCGATCCCTGTCCGCCATTCTGCTGATCCTCGCCGCAATGACCGCGCCAACGCTGTATTCGGACGAGAAGAAGCCGGTCGAACTCATCGCCCACCGGGGCTACTCGGCGGTGGCCCCGGAGAACACGGTGGCCGCCTTCCATCTCGCTTGGGAAAAAGGGGCGGATGCCTGCGAATTGGATTTGTATCTCAGCGGAGATGGCCGGGTGGTGGTGATTCATGACGCCTCCACCCTGCGGACCGCCGGGGTCGATTTGAAGGTGGCCTCCACATCCACAGCAGATCTGCAGTCCCTCGATGCCGGTTCGTGGAAATCACCAGCGTATGTCAATGAACGCATTCCCACATTGGCTCAGGCCTTGGAAACAATGCCCGGGGACCGGGGCCGTTTTTTTCTCGAGATCAAGTGCGGTCCCGAGGTGGTGCCGGCCCTCAAGGCTGTTCTTGATCCAATGCGGGAGCGGGCCGGTCAACTGGCGGTGATCAGCTTCAATCTGGCGGCGGCCGCGGAGACCAAAAAGATGCTGCCCTGGGTGCCGGTTTATTTACTGGCCTCCGGCAAATCCAAAGGAGTTACCCGGAACTTGGACGCCCTGATTGCGACGGCCCGAGAAGCAGGCCTGGACGGGCTGGATCTCGGCACCGATTGGCCTTGGACGGAGGAGATGGTGGGACGGGTCCGTCAAGCCGGGCTGGGACTCTACGTGTGGACGGTGAACGACCCGGTCCTGGCCCGGAAGCTTGCCGCGCTGGGAGTCGATGGGTTGACCACCGACGATCCGGTGGCTCTGAGGACCGCGTTGCAGGACGGCGTGATCCCGTCGGCGGGCAATTAGCGGTGCAGAATATTCCGCGGACTGGTATAGTCTCTCCGTCATGCCGCGTTCCCGCTCCATCCATCTCATCCGACTGGGATTCGTCCTGTTGACCACTGTGGTCGGGCTTTCCCTGGCGGCGGGGGAATACTGGTGGGTGGGCGCGCTCGGCGGAATGGCCTTTGGTGCGGCGATCGTGGCGCTTGATGCGGTGATGCGGGACATCACCTTCCGCGGGTTCGCCTCTGGCACGTTCGGTCTGCTGATCGGTCTCTTTTGCGCCCGTCTCGTGGTGGGGGTCGGCTTTTTCGATGCCGGCTGGTTCCAGCAAAGCGAAACCGCCCGATCGGTCGTCCAACTCTGCCTCTATCTGGGGCTCGGCTTTGTCGGGATGATGCTGGCCCTCCGGAGCCGTCGGGAGGAGTTCTCCCTCATCATTCCCTACGTGAAGTTCCGTCAGGAAGCCCTTCAGGAGAGCCCGCTTGTGCTGGATGCTTCCGTGATTGCCGACGGACGGGTTCCCCGGCTCTGCGCTGCGGGATTCCTTTCCGGCCCTCTCCAGGTGCCCCGCTTTGTGCTCGACGAGCTGCATCACATGGCCGAAAGCCGCGAGGAACGCCGCAGTCAGATCGGGAAACGAGGGTTGGAATGCCTCAACCAGTTGCAGAAGAACGACCGCCTCGGGCTCAGCATCCTCGAAGATGTTCCCGGTGGGGATGCCACCGAAGAGGCCCGTTTGGTGGCCCTGGCGCGCTCGTCCGGGGGGCGGCTTCTGACGATGGACGCCAATCTTGCCCGGGTCGCGCGGGTTCAGAATGTCAGCGCGCTCTGTTTGAACGAGCTGGCGCATGCGATGCGCCCGGTGGTGGTTCCGGGAGACGAGATCGAACTGAATCTGGTCAAGGAGGGCAAAGACGAGCACCAGGCGGTGGGGTATCTCCACGACGGCACGATGATCGTGGTCAACCAAGCGGTGGGCAAAATCGGAACGTCCCAGATGGTGGTCGTGGCCGGCGCAGTCCAGACGAGTGCCGGACGCCTGATTTTTGCCGAATTGAAGGAAACCGTCCGACTCTCCCGGGCCGGTTCCAAGAAAGCTGAGGAATGAGGGCCGCCGGGTCTGTCGGCCGAGCAGATGCCGGGATCTAACTAGGGCTTCAGGACCCAGGAAAAGAAATCATAGATGACCGCATTGGACTCCGGTGTGGGAGCATGGTTTGGCCGGTTCGACATCGCGACGCGGTTTTCATACCCCAGCAGCCGGTTCACACCGATGCTGTGGTTTAGGACTTTCCATCTCTCCGGAGGATCTTCACTGCCTCCGGAAACCAGAAAGGGGCGGGGTGCCATCAAGGCATGCAGTTCATGCAGATCGCGCCCCTGTTTCCGCAAAGTGGGATACAGGCCGAGAGCGGGATGCTCCGCCGTGATCAGGCCGCGGGGGCGCCAGGGTTGGGGATGCCAGCCGAGATACCACGGTTCCCAGTAGTTGATGCTCGGCCGGGTGTCGTCGAAAGCGATGCCGGGGTCGGACCAGACGGCGCAGGCAAAGCGGTCAAACAGGCAGGAGGCAAACATGGCCCACTTGCCACCGAAGCTGTGACCGACGATGCCGATCCGTTTCGGGTCCACTTCCGGGCGTTCTGCCAGGACGTGCCAGGCGTTGGCTGCCGCGCAGGCCAGCATGGACAGAGGTTGGACGGTGACCGCATCGGGATCGGGCCAATAGAGGGAATAGGTCTTGGCGAGCGAGGCTTCTTTGGTGCCGATGGAAAGCGCGACGAATCCCCTCCGGGCCAGTTGCCACGCAAAATCGCGG
>JADZAX010000377.1 GCA_020852405.1 Verrucomicrobiales bacterium | reverse complement strand
GTCCACTATCGGAATCGAGAGGGTGCCGGCGAAGCCGTTGGCCGACTCAAGGACGGCATTGTCAAATTCATAGAGGTAAGAGCCGGCATCAAGATAGCCGTACTGGAAAATGGAGGCCCCAAAAAGGCCTCCCCGGCTTGTCTTGTTCCCACCTCCACCATAGGCCGCACTGTCCCATCCACCATCCTGGGAGTGTCCCACTGCGGCTTGGCCGGTGACCGCCAACGCGATCCCCAAAGGCAGCAGAAAGAAACTGGATGATTTCATTTTTGAGAATATCAAGGTTATTCGATAGGCAACTTTAATAAAAAACTCGGTAAAGCGCAACAAAATTTTTTAAAAATTTGAACTGCCCTCGCAGAATCTCTTGATTTGCTTACAGCCTGTAGTGTTCTAATGTGCACTATGTCACGGGCGGCTTTTTTCAATTTGAAGGGGAGGGGGACTGGTTCAGAGCCCGGTAACCGGTTCGAAAAATGGCACATTGACTGGGATGCTGGGATGTTGGAAGAGATGGAGCTATCGGATCCTGATCACGTCAGACCATTGCCCCGGACGCAGATTATCCGGGATGATACCCGCAGTCTGATCACCTCAAACCGCAGTCCGGACATTGGGTTTGATGCCAGTTTAAATCCCTACCGGGGCTGCGAGCATGGATGTGCTTATTGTTACGCCAGGCCCTACCATGAATACCTTGGATTCAATGCAGGACTCGACTTTGAGACCCGGATCATGGTGAAACCAGAAGCTCCGGCCCTGCTCGAAGCCGAATTGTCATCCCGCTCCTGGCGGCCGCAGGTGCTCGCCTGCAGTGGCGTTACTGACGCCTATCAACCGGTCGAGCGGCACTTAAAGATCACTCGTGGGTGCCTCGAAGTGCTGGAGCGCTGCCGACATCCCGTTGCCATTATCACGAAGAATGCCTTGGTGATTCGGGACTTGGATTTGTTGTCATCGCTTGCTTCGCACCAGGCCGCTGCCGTGGCGGTCTCGGTGACGACTTTGGATGCGGGGCTGGCTGGTTTGTTGGAGCCCAGAGCCTCGCGCCCGGAGGCCCGGCTGCGCGCCATCAGCGAACTTGCGGCGGCAGGAGTGCCGGTCGGTGTGTCAATCGCACCCATCATCCCAGGATTGAACGATCATGAAATCCCCGCCATCGCTGAGGCGGCGGCCGCTGCGGGTGCCAAGTTTGCCTTTTCCACGTTGGTCCGCTTGCCTTATGGAGTGAAGGACATTTTTTCGGACTGGCTGGAGCGTCATCGACCCGGGGAGGCGAAGAAAATCCTGGACAGGATCAGGGAGGCCCGTGCTGGGAAGCTTAATGAAGCAGGATTTGGTTCCCGGATGAGGGGAACCGGTGCCGTCGCCGAAGGAATCCAGCAATTGTTCAGGGTCAGCACTCAGCGGGCAGGTCTGAACCGTGCGGACTTTCAATTCTGCCTTTCAATCGCTGCTTTTCGGCGACCCTCCGGGGGGCAGTTGGAGTTTGAATTCCTCTGACGCGACTGGCGTAGCGGAATAGTCGCAATATTGAGAGACTCTAATTATAAAAATTCTCTCGCTTTTTATGGCAAAATTTAGTAAATTGCTCTGCTTCTCTTCTCTCTACCTGAATCAAAATTGCGAATGATACGCTCAGCGAACACTGTTTGAATCAACAACAGGGATGGATCGCTGAATTCAAGCGAACGGAGGAAGACTATGCTCATATTGGGTGTCAAGATTAGTGGGGAATTACAGGAGTTCCCGATCCAATCGTTACCGGTGTCCATTGGACGGCGGCACGACAATAACCTGCGGATCAAGGACAAATTCATTTCGGCCTATCATGCGGAACTGCGCAGGAATGCTGACGGTGACTTGGAACTCCATGATAAGGGCTCGTTCAACGGAACGTTTGTCAATGGTCGCAGGCTCAAGGACGAACCCGTGACGGTGGGCTTGGGGGACTCGCTGAAGCTGGGTGTCCTCGACAGTATCCTTTTTGACGATCAGGATGCCAGATCCTGCGCTCTCGCCCGCGGGAAAACTCCGGTCGTGGTGCCGTTGCGGGAACGGCGTTCGCCTGGAAGTTTGAGCGCCTCCAAGGCTGCCGGTGAGACGCGCACGGTGGCCTTGGCACCCGAGCCTGTGGGGGCCCGAAGTGGGGCCATGCGGCCTGGAGAGGTCATGCTCCCTCTCGCGGCCAAGGCGGCTTTGGAACCCGCCGATACCAAAGGACTGCAGCAAAAAGAGGACCAAATTTCGGCCTTGCAGGCTGACTTGAAGAGAGCCCAGGACGAGGCCAAGGGACTCCGGGAAGCCAAGCAAAGCGCGGATCGACGCTTGGCCGAAGTGGAGGAAGCTCTTGCTGCCAGCTCAGGGGCAACGGCCAAAGCCAAGGAAGAGCAGGACGTTCTGCGGTCCCGGGTGGAAACCCTCGAGAAGACCACCTCTCTTGGCCGGGACTCCCAGAAAAAGGCTCAGGATGAAGCCGCCCAAGCCAATGCCAAGTTGGTCGAGGAAACGGCCCGGCTCACGACCCTGCTGGGTGAGAAGGAGAAAGCTGCGGAAGTTCTGGAACAGCGATTGCAGCAGGTCCAAGGGGAACGGGAAAAAAGTCAGAACCAGAGCCTCAAGGAGGCCGAGGCACGTCAGGCTACCCTTGAGGAGGAAAACCGGACCCTGCAAAAGGCCCGTGATGAGCAGACCCGGACTTTGGCTGGTCATCGACAGGCTCAGCAACAGGCGGCAGAGGAAAAGTCCGCCTTGGAGAAGTCGCTCTTACGCCAGATTGAGGTTAAGGAAGCAGCCATCGCCGGAACCAAGGGCGAATTGGAAGCTGCGCTGGCTGCCCGCGATACCGAACTCACGGCTGTCGGACGAGAAAAATTATCCCTGCAGGAGGCGCTCGACGCCGAACTGACAGCTCGACAGAAAGCAGAGGCGGAAGCGGCTGATTTGGTGACCGCCAGGAGCCGACTGGAGTCCGCGTTGGCCACAAGAGACGCGGAGTTGACCCAAGCGGAAGAGGAGAAATTGGCTCAGGAGCAGGCCTTTAAAGCTGAGATTGAGTCCAGAGCCAAAGCCTTGGCGGAATCCAGGATGGAGGCGGAAACGGTTGCCGCGACCTTGGCCGCGACCAAAGAAGAGCTGGCCGCGGCGCTTGCGGCAAGCACCGCCCAATTGACCAAAGTCGGGGAGGAGAAAACGACGCTCGAGCAGGCCCTCAACGCGGAGCTTGATGTTAGGACCCGGGCATTGGCGGAAGCCACCAAGGAGGCGTCCGCACAGGCGGCGGCGTTGGCCGCCCTCAAGCAGGAACTTGACGTCAGCGCCGGGCGGTTGGCGAAACTGGGCGAGGAAAGAACGGCTCTGGAAAAGTCTCTCACGGCGGAACTTGAAGCCGGGGAGAAAGCCCTGGCGGACACCGAAGAGAAGGCCCGATCCACTGCTGACGCCTTGGCTTCCTCCCGGGGGGAATTGCAGGATGCGCTGCAGAAAGCGGAAGCGCTCGCGGCAGAATCCGGGCGGCAACAGGCACGGTTGCAAGAATTGGAGAATGCTCTGGTCGAAAAGGCCGAAATGCACAAGCTCTCCGAGTCCGATCATCTCTCGGTTTTGAGCCATACCCAGGGAGAGCTGGCCCTTGCGAAGGATGCCCTTGCGTCATCGGAAGCAGATCTGCGCAAGCGGGAACAGGCGCTCACCGAGAGGGAGGACCTGATCGGGAAGCTGCGCGCTGATCTTGAGGCGACCCAGGAGGAAGCCTCTTCCAAAGGCCAAAAAATGGCGGGACTTCTCGCCCAGGTGGCGGTGCTGGGTGCGACCACGGCCAAGGTGAGAGAATTGGAAGAAGTGCTGGCGGCTCGGGATCAGGAAATCGTCCAACTCAAATCCCTGCCAGCAGGAGATCCCGAACGGGAGACCTTGCTCCAGGCTGAGGTGGAATCGGCACGCTTTGAGCTGACCAGGCTGGAAACCCAATTGGCGGAACGCGAGGCCGAGCTGAGACAGGCGCGCAACAGGCATGAAAGCACACTGCTCCTTCTTGAGGAAACGCAGGCGTGTTCGGATTCCAATTCTGAAGAGACCTCCCGGATGGTATCGCGGGTGAAAGAGTTGGAGCAGGCTTTGGTTGGACGGGGTGAAGAAATCACGCACCTCGAGCAGCAGCGCGGGGATACCGTGGGATCTCTCACGACCGAGATCGGGGAGCTGAAATCCGAACTTCAAAGAACCCGCGAGGAACTGGCAGAAAACCTCAGTGGACGTGAACGTGCGGAGACCGAGGTGAACCGTCTCAATGGCCGCGTGGAGGGTTTGGACGCGGAATTGAAAAAGCTTGGGGCGGCAACGGAAGCCACCCGTCAGGGGTTGGAACAAGATCGTTCGGCCTTGAGCCAGGAAGTCACGACCCTGCGGGCAACGCTGGAGAAGTCGGAAGCCAGTTTGGCGGAGGCATCCCACCAGCTTGAATCCCATCGGTCAAGTCTTGATGAGACCCGTCAGACGCTGACCTCGGTCCAAGGCCTCGCCGACTCGAGAGAACAGGAAGCCTCCCGTCTGGGTTCCCGCGTCGCTGAGTTGGTCGCGGGTCTGGCGGCCCGGTCGGTCGATGTCACCATGGCCAACGAAGCCATGGAGAAGGCCCAAAAGGAGCTGGGATTGGCCCGCGGCGAGATCGAAGATCTGAAACACCGCATCACTGTGTTGGATGCCGAACGCACCAGGGTTCTTGAGGGCCGGGCCAGTGTCGATGCGCTGCATGAAGAAGTCGCCAACCAGAGCAGCGAATTGGAGCGTTACCGCAAGGCCACCGAGGCCGCCCGGCAGGAACATCGTCAATTTTCCCGTGAAACGGCAGAAACCCGGGCCCGGCTGGAAACCCACTTGGATGAGCTGGACGCCAAAATCAAGGATGCTCGCGCGGCGTTCGAGCATGAGGAACACCAGGCCTACCAAGCGCGCCAGCAGGCTGAGCAGCAGCTTTCCCGGGTCGGGGAACTGTCAAAGAACATCTCCGCCCACGAAGCGGAATTGAGCGCTCTGCAAAGCCGCTTGGAAGCGGAGAAACGCGAAAGTCAGCAACTCGAGCACATTCTCCTGCCGCTTCGTGAGGAAAAGGCGGGCATGAGCGCCGAATTGTCCGGTCTGCAGGCCAGCCTGGCCTCGACCATCACCGAGGTCACGGCCAAGATGGCCCTGCGCGATGAGCTCAAAGCCGCCGAAAAACGCCTTCGTGAGATCGAAGGAAACACCCGTCGCCTGCAGGACGAAGCCGCCACGGCGCAGCATCAGATCACCAAATCCCAGGAGCATGTGCGCGACCTGATGAAGCAGCGTGATACCTTGGATCAGGAGCTCAACGGCCAACAGCGCAAACTCGAACGCCGGCTGCGGGATCTGCAGCTTGCCGAAGACCGCATCCAGCTCGCCGCCGACCTTGACGAACAAATCACTTCCCGGCAGGCGGAAGTGGCCGAGAAGTCGCACCAACTTGAACTCGTCACCAATACGGTGAAACACCTTCAGGAGGAGCGGGCGATGCTCAATGAGTCGCTCCGCAAACTGAAAGGCGACCTGAGCCAGTTGGGTTCCGGCCGAAACGGCGCGGTGGTGAGCGAACGGAACGGTTCCGTGCGCGACCACC
Organism: Verrucomicrobiales bacterium; assembly: GCA_020852405.1. Lineage (GTDB taxonomy): Bacteria > Verrucomicrobiota > Verrucomicrobiia > Verrucomicrobiales > DEV007 > JACKQE01. The sequence continues at coordinate 862 of JADZAX010000377.1, read as the reverse complement.
AGATTGTGGATCTGGAGAAAAAGATCAAGGAATACGAGGACTACCAGCGAATTTTGCGGGAATCCCTTCGTCCCGATCTGGCCACCGTGGAGGTCATGAGCCGTCAAATCATCAAGCGGATTGATCTGCTCGATGATCTCATCATTCTCTACCGCAAAGACGAAAAGACCCAGGCCATCGGAGACCAGCTCATCGCCCTGAAGCAGGGATTTCTCGACATGCTCGATGACCATTTCGTCAAGCCCTACTCATTGGATCCCGGCACACCGTTGAATGTGAACGAACGGCGCCGCATCACTATCGTGGAAAGCCGCGCCGGGGACAAAAATGAAAACCAAAAAGGCCTGACTAGGGTGTTCAAAACCGTCCGTCCGGGTTACATTTGCGGAGGAGTCGATGCTCCCACCGAGCAGATTCTGCGCAAGGCGGAAGTGATCACCATGTATTAGCCCCGAAGGGATGTACTGAGCCACCCCTGGGGGTGGGGGGCTCTTTTTTCACGACTTGGACGAAATGTCCCTTTTAGACTCCCGGAAATCGGATATTAAAGAAGCCCTGCAATTCAAACATTGTTTTCTAAGGATTATTTTCCATGGCTACCGCGCGTTTTGTCGGCATTGATTTGGGAACCAGCACGTCCGCCCTGGCCTACGTGCGCCCTGATGGTAATCCTGAAATCGTACCCAATTCGGATGGGGAACGCTTGACCCCGTCAGTCGTCTATTTTGACAATTTTGAGGGGATCAAACTTGTCGGCTCCAGCGCCCGGGACGGAGGGGATCCGGACCGCACTGTTCACAACATCAAGCGCTACATGGACGATCCCCACTATGTGGTGGAGATCGACGGGGTGAAGTGGACG
>JADZAX010000376.1 GCA_020852405.1 Verrucomicrobiales bacterium | reverse complement strand
TGATAGGAAACAATAACTACAACGACCAGGGACGCTTCGGCGATTTGACGAATCCCGTGGCCGACGCCACCCTCATTGCAAAGGCTTTAAGGGATAACGGCTTTGAGGTGGAGGAGTTGTATGATGCCTCTCTGCGGCAAATGCAGGAGGGCTTGCGGAGGTTTGGAGACCACATCGTAGCCGGTGGGGATACCGTTTTTTACTATGCCGGACACGGTATCGAGTACCAGAAGGAAACTTACCTGATGGGAACCAACACCCTGTTTGAAGACCGACTCCAGTTGATTACCGAAGGCTTGCAAGTCGATACCGTGCTGGCGACCATGACATCCCGGAAACCCAGTTCCGCGATCGTGATGTTGGATTGCTGCCGGGTGCATCCCGACCACACTTGGATGACCAGCGGCACCCGGGGAGGCCCGGCAGGGACAGGACTGAGTGAAATCGACGCCCCGATCGATGCCATGATCGCATTTTCAGCCGCACCTGGTCAGGCGGCGCTGGACAGTGTGGGACCGGGGCAGAACAATTCTCCCTACGCCGTCGCCCTCGCCCAAGGGATTGGTTCCGGCTTGGAGATCGAAGCCATGTTCAAGCAGGTCCGCCGACAAGTCGACAAACTGACCCAAGGGCAGCAGCGGCCTTGGGAAAACGGGAGCTTTCTGCACGACTTCTACTTCAGTCGGGGCGCCGGTGCGAGCACGCCGGCCGTTCCCGTGAATCTTGCGGCGGCGCCGTCCCCGATCGGACCGAAGGTGCTTAGCGTTCCGTCCGAGTTTGGCACGATTCGTCAGGCCGTCACAGCCGCCCGGCCAGGGGACCGGATTCAGATCGCCGCCGGTCGGTATGAGGAATCGGTTTTTGTGGACAAATCCAACATTACACTCGCGGGCGCGGGCCGGGATCAAACCGTCTTGACTTATCCGGGGCGGAAAGACAGCGCCCTGTGGATCAGCGGTGCCCGCGATGTAACCGTGACCGGCATGGGTTTCGAACACACTGGGGAGGCCGAATCCGGAAAGGAAACCCGCTATTCGGTGATTACCGTTCACAAGAGCGCCTCGGGAGCGAAGATCACCGATTGTGCTGTGAAACATGCTGTGGGAAACGGCATCACCGTGTTAGACCGATCGGAAGCAGAGATCGCTAGGTGCGAGATCGCAGGATGCGGATGGAACGCCCTCTCCGCCGTGGGGGAGCGGACCATTGTCAAGATAGAGGAGAACCATTGCGCGGGAAATCTGATGGGCATCGGATTCTACCAAGGGGCCACCGGTCGCGCCGAGCGGAATCACTGTGAAAGCAACCGAGAATCGGGCTTCCTGATCACAGGGGCCGGGTCCAACCCCGTGATCGAAAAGAACCGCTCTACCAAGAATGAGAAATACGGTGTTTGGGTCGAGAATGGTTCCGGAGCGGTCATTCGTTCAAACGAATGCACCGGGAACTACGGGGGCATCGGGGTCAAGGGAGCGGACACCAAGCCGCTAATCGTGGGGAATACATGTTCCAACAACACGGTGGGGATCGCCGTCGAGAAGCAGGCCTATCCCGCAGAATTTGATGACAATAGGACCTTTGGAAACAAGCAATACCAAACCAACCGTTCGGCCGTGTTTCGATGAACGTCGGTGTCCGTGCCCGCCTCATCGTAGAGCCTCTGCGCCACCTCTCCGACCTCATGACCGATCCCAAAGACCACTTGGGCTGAAGAGTCGTCGCGGCATTCCGGCCGGTGGATTTCCAGTCACAGCCGCTTTGGGCGCTGGCGGAAGGCTATCAGTTTGGATTTGGAATGGTATTTCAAGGAGGAGGCACTGAATGCCTTGCCTATTGGTCCCGAAGTGCCGCCCCGCTCGCGCTGATGGGCGTGACCAACTACGCCATGCAACCCCAGGACTGGGACGAGCGTGGCAAGGGAGTGATGAAGCACCGGCTCGACCGCTTTACTCTGGGCAAACCAGGGCTTTCTGCAGGGTGCGGGGCCCAAGCAAGACAAGGAGTGCGACCGATTGGAGAATCACCCGGGGCCGGCCCGGAGAATGCAGGTGGCTTCGGCGCGGTCTTGCCTTTCCCGCTTTTGGGTCTCTGGCATAACCTGAAAGACAAGAGTCGATTCGATGATGGCAAATCAGCATCCTCTCTTCACGCGTTCTCTTCCGACGATTGCGCTGGGGCAACCGACGGCACCTTCGGCCGGACCGCCCAAACCCTCATCCGTCGGGACCATTCGGAAGCGATGATCAGCACGATCAGGAAGCACCCAACAAGGAACCCCGCCCGATACGGCCCCGGACCCAGACCCCACGTTTCCTCCCAGGAAGTCTTGGCTGCCATCCTCCAATGTTCGGCCGTAAGCCATCGTCCTCCGGAGTGGTCCCTCCGGGACATCTCTTCAGGGGACAGAATGTATGGGGAGAGATCGATGCCGGAGCCCTTTGGGGTCGTTGATTCCGCAGTCGTTTGGGAGGAAGGGGCTCCTGAAGGTGAGGGAGAATTCGGTGGATTGAGACCCTTCTGCTCGAAAACGTCCTCCACTCCCTCCCTCAGCTTTTGGTTGAGAAACGCGTCCCCGCCATCGTCGTCTGCCTGGGAATTCGCCATGGTTGGATAAACCCCCTCTGGAGCAAGCCCTCGACTCACGAATCCTATGAGGAACTTTACCGGTCCAGCCAACCCCTTGGCAAAAGACTGGCGGCTCTGCTCCCGCTCTTCCAATTTTTGAACGGCGGCTGCCGCCTCAATCCTGCCAATCGAACCGGTCAGGGCGAATTCTGCGTTGGCATCCTTAAAGCCACTCAACAAAGCCACTTGCTGCTTGGTCTCGGCACTGACAGACGTTTCCTTGCTGGCCTCGCGGACAAACCAATCAATGGATCGGGCGAAGGCCCTAACGTCCGTATTTTTGTCTTGGGCACCCGACTCGATCGCCTGAAAATAGGCCTTTGTGTTGTTCCCCGTTGGCGAGTTCGACAGGATCTTGGTCACCGCGTCCGCATTTTCCCGACCGTCGTTTTTCCAAACCAGGTACTGGGCATAGGCGATGCCCCCGGCGGCGACCATGGCCGCCATGAACAGGACTGCCAGCAGGACGACAAATTGTCCCATGGTGAACATGATGAGGGCCGGGAGGATTCTTGACCAATCGATCTCGCGGATCCGCTTGTCGAAATCGGCCATGCTGGCGATCCGGGTATAGAACCGCTTTCCTCCCTTCGTCAGCTCCTCGCGGTGCTTGATTTGAAGGCCGCGCCGCGTTTCGTCTTCCGGTGGCGCCGAGCAAGGGCCAAAGACCTCCTCCGAATCCGGCAGGAAGAGGTAGATATCCTTCCGCATGTCTACGGCGAGATCGTATTCCATCTGGGTGTAAGAACGACGCTGCCCGTTCCCGACTGGAGCGGGTGGCTCGGCTCCGTATCGGAATCAGGCGATGTGAACCACCGCGTCGGCCTGTTGAATTTTCTTCCGCAGCATCTCCACGAGCAGGTCGGGTTGTGGCGCGAAATGCCCCTGCTCAAGAGGTAAACAGCCCTTGATGTTCAAAACAGATACCGCTTCACGGCGCGCTTGACTCAGATCGTCCGAGGTTGCTGAGATGAACACCTTTGGAACTGGCTTCAACATGCCCGCCAGAATAGAACTCACTTCGCCCCTGTCAATCGCTACTCCCTCAGCCGCGGCCATTCCCTGACGAGAGCTGGAACTGAGTCTCGGGCCTGGCGGGTAAGGATTTCCTTTACAACCCCTCGGCTCCCTTGCCGCCGAAGGCCCGGGGTCGAAGGAGGTTCCGCTGCCGATGCTCGCTCCAGGATGAATGACCTGCGTCACGACCATCGCCCGTTCACTACTGAATCGTCTGCCGCAGCTCCCGCGCCGCCAGTTTTGCCGTTTCAGGCGCATCAGCGGCATGATGAATGATACAAGTGCTCGGTTTCTGATCGACCAATAGGAACGGCAGCTCGGCAGCCATACCGACAACGTGAGAATCAAAGCGATGATGAAATCGAAGGGGAGATTCACTTCTCGGGTGGCGCGGGTGCCGCCACTGGTGACTTCCGTGCCTTCAGCCACTCGGGGGCGAACTTCACGAAGGCGATCTGCTCATACACGTCCTTCTTGCCGCATTCGATGAGCGCGCCGACGAGACCGCCCTGCACCCGGACCATGCTGGTGTAGGCGCTGGGGCCGCTCCAGAGCATCTGCGCGGAGGGCCAGGACTTGCCTGCGTCGTCGCTGATCCATGCATGCACTCCGGTTCGCCCGGAACTGATCGGCTGGCTGAAGATCCAATCGTATTGGCCGTTCGAGCCGTTGCGGAAACACTTGTAGAGGCAGCCCTGGCAGTTGTTTTCGACCAAGGCCGCCATGCCTTCGGCAGGTTGCCACGTGGTGCCGCGATCTTTGCTGACGACAAGCGTGCGCTGTGCGCCATGACCGGAAATCGTGCGCGCATTCATGAGCAGCGCGCGGTTGTCCATCTCGATGACCTGCGGCTCGCTGGTGTGATCGGCGGCGTCCGCGCTGAGTTGCCAGGTCTCGCCATGGTCGTCGGACAAAATTCCGTGAGCGCGGTAGACACCGCCCTCGGTGTGGTACGCCGGAATGAAGATCCGGTCAGGCCTCGATGCTCCTCCCCGCAAATACAAGCCCTGGCCGGGGCCAGTGCCATACCAGCCCCAGTTCGCCTTTCGCGCTGAGGCGGAAATGTCTCTTGGTGCGGCCCATGTGGCGCCATCGTCATCGCTGTGTGTGATCCACACGCCGGTGCCGGGCACTTTTCCAGATACGATGTCCTCCTCGGTGTCCTGATTGCGACTGCGCGTAAAAGCGAGCCATAGACGGTCGCTGGCCGAATCTTGCACGACGCAGGGATTGCCGCAGGTATCGCGTTCGAAATTTGCGATCACCTGTTGCGGCTCCCAAGTCTGGCCGTGATCCAAACTGCGTCGCAGGACGAGATCGACATCGCCAAACATCCGCCGCTGCTCCACGCGCCTCTCGGCAAAAGCCAGCAGCGGCTTCTTCGGCAGCCACCAGAGGGCCGGAATACGGTAAATCTTCGCGCCTTCATCACCAGCCTTGAACGGCACGGTGTAGAGCAGCGTTTGGCCCTGCCCGCGAGCGACCGTGGTGGCGATAAGAATGAGAAATAGTTTGGCGAGGTTCATACGGCGTTTCTTTTCTTTTCAAAACGTCCCTCACATCAGCCTATAGCATAACTGATCCTATAGCATAACTGATGAGAGGGAAGCCGAAGTCAACAAAGCGCGCCAGCGCAGTATCCGGATCAAGGAATTGAAAATAGGGTGTGTTCGAAAACCAATTTTTCGAGCCAATCGCAAATGGCGGTGAGTTTCAAAAGGTCAAGGAGTCGTGGAGCGCCCAAAAAAATGTGCGAAACTTATCCTACGTTATCTTATGTTCGACAAGTTCCACCTTCTCTCCAATCTGGGAAAGTCGATCGACGAAGTGCGGCGCCGAGAATTTGCCGGAGCCACGGGAGCACTAAAGAACGTCATCAAGGGTCAACGACTCAATCTGCTGCGTCACCCCGAAAATCTCAAAGAAGGATGGGAAGGTGAGCCTCGCCGCCCTGCTGGCGATCAACGAGAACCTTCAGACGGCCAATCTGCTCAAAGACCAGTTTCGGATGATCTGGACCCATGAGAAACCCGGATGGGCGATGCGCTGCCTGAACCAGTGGGTCCGTTGAGCACGGGAGACTACATTGCACCGCTGGCGGGCTTTGCCAACGGCATTGGGAGGGATGCCGAACAGATCGTTTCCTGGTGTCGCCACCACATCGCCAACGGCAGGATCGGGGGCTTCAACAGCATCATCAGCAGGGTCATCATCAAGGCGCGGGGAATCCGTTCCATTGACTATCTGTTTCTCAAGCTAAGACAGGAATCCCTTCTGCAAACTTTAAAGAGCTCCAAAAATTGGTCTTGAGATACCAGGAGACCTTTCCATGGCACAATAAAGACTGCAGAGGGATGCAATTTCAGAGTGGTCGACCGTTGATGCACTCAGCGCAGTGGAACCTTACTGCTCAAGATTTACCTATTCAACCCGCCCGCAAGAATGCTACAGGGTGGCAATCCTTTGCGCGGCTACATCACCTTGCGGAGTTGCCGACGGCCCCCTGACTCCCTTCGCTCGGCGGGGCCCCTACCACCTCGTCGCTCCCCAATCCAGCGATGACGGCTCAAGGATCGACAAGTCGCCCGACGAGATACGAGGACGGATGACCGTTTTCCCGTGTCTCCAAGAAGAGACTACCGCCATCCGAAGCCGCCGCTCCGATCAACGAAGTGGAGATGATATCTCCCCGAACATTCCGTTCACGGCCAACTCCCTGGAGTAAGGGACTGAGACCCGCAGGTCTGTCCAGGGAAAGGAGAGATACGGTTGCCTTTTCTCCTTTGGTGGGATCCTTGCCATTCACCCTGATTTTTCGGCCCTCGGCCGACAATCCGTCATTGCTCAGGCGAATCTGATAATCCCAGGAGATATCCCACCCGCCTTGGGCGGGGAGGACGATCTCACGGATGCTCCAGCGACCCGGTCGCAGGGGCTTACGGTCTGGTGAATCGGCTCGGATTAGCCGTGCGGAGAGACGTGAGACGGGCTGCCCATTCTCGCTCAGACTGAGCGAAAGCGTAAGGCCGTCCGGTCCCAGGGTTCCTGCAAGAGTGCTTGCGATTTGGGCCCCCCGGCCTCCGGACTCCACACCGATACCCTCCAGCGATCCGTCCGGTGCTCCTCGCAGACGAAGAATGGAGACGGCCTGCTTTTCTCCCGGGGTCGGCAGGTTGCCATTGATGCGGGATTTGCGTCCCACCACGGTCCACTCTGCCGTTCCAGTCTGGTAGAGGGCACAATCCCACTCAATGTGGTAGCCTCCATGGGCGGGATTCACCTGTTCCTCGAAGTGCCAAGCCCCCGACACCAGCCCACCGGGGGGCGCGTCGGGGCTTCCCGGCACCCGGGTGGAACCGCCGGGAACTGAAGTGAAAAACGGATCGTTGAGCCGGTTCAACTCCCGCCCGGTGGGCTTTTGTCGTCCGTCGGTGAGCGCCGGGACACGACCGGAGACAAACTTCAAGAGGTCGGACACACGAAGGGAATGGGCCTCGTCATGCAGGGCCTCCAGCAGGCAATGGGTGAATACGCCGTTGCCGATTTCCGCGCTCTCCTCGGCAAAAACAAACTCCACGCCACCGGAGGCGGTGAGAACGTTGGCTCCGGTGCGGCGTCTCAGGTCGGAGAAGTAGCGGTCCATGAGGCCGGTGGGGATTGTTTCGCCGGAAGCCCTCTCGGAGGCGATGACCCGGGAGAAAACAGAGGCTATGATCACGACTCCGCGGGCGACGGCGCCCGGGAGGCCGGCGACAGCCACGTCCTCTGGATCGGCCTCCCCCGCAAAACAGGTGTCCATCAACAGGAGCCGCTTCCGCTGCGGAATACCGTTGAACAGGCCCTCCAGATCGTCGTAGCCCAATCCCCGGGTGCCGGGGTTGTCCGGGTCAATGTCCGTGGTGCCATACCAGTAATTGCGATCCCCGTCTTGGAAGCCGTGTCCGGCGATGAATACGATGACTTCGTCGTCTGCCGTCCCTGATGCGAGGAGACTTTTCGTTGCCAGGATGGACTCGCGGGTGGCCGCCTTGTCGAGGAGGCGTATGGTTTTGATTTCCGAAAATTCCCCCTTGCGCCGCTTCTCCACAGCGGCGCAGAAATCCCCCGCATCTTTAGCGGCCAACTCCAGGTCGAGCCGATCATCGGCGTAGTCCGAGACGCCCACCGCCACCAAAAATAGTTTAGGCAGAGTCTCCGAAGGGGCGGTGCAGTCCAGAATGGCGGTTTCCCTTAGCGATTGGGCACCGTTTTCGTTCTCGATGAAGAGGTCGATCTGGTTGCGGCCCACGGACAGATTGAGATTCAGCTCTTTCGCGATGGGTTGATCCGGCACGGCCTCCAAGGCTATGGTGGCGACAGGCACTCCGTTGGCATGGGCATGCAGCCATATGGGCCGGGCGTGGCGGTCCACGATTTCCACTTGGAAACGAAGTTCCCGCGCAGGAGTAGTGAGGGGAATGTCGCGCCGGTTCACCAGCGTGATCTCGGGGATCTGGAACCCGGAGTCGATCCGTCGCTCGTCGAGGCCGTGGCGCCGCAATCTCTTTCGCCAGACCTCCGCCAGGGGGGCGGTGACGCCTTCAGGCAGCCCAAAAAGACCCAGAACCTCGTGGGGCCGGTTCTGCTCCAGATCGAATTGCTCCGTCGGGTAGGCACGCAAGCCCCGGCGGAAGGCGATGGCGGCGAGAGCGCCGGGGGTACCGAGATACCGCCCCGCACTGGTCACCGACACGGTGCGCCCGGACGTCAAAAGAGCCACCCTCGCCAACTCCGCACCGGTGGCAGCGTCGATCACCACTTGGCGACCATCTCGAGAGGTGGTGGTGAGGAAGCGGTCCTGCGCGGTGACATTGCCCTCGAAAGCGCCTGCAAGCAGAGTGGTTTCTTGTTTGATCCCCTCCTTGGCGACCGGCACGCTGATGAGCCCATCCCCGCCATTGGCGATGAGGAGTCTCGCTGCCGAAGAGTCCCACGTAAGATTATCCGGGGAGAATCCCTTAATGAAGACCTGCTCAGGCGTCTGGAGGATCCCCCCTGTCCTAAGATCAGCCACCAGCACATCCGCGTAATAGCGCCCGCGGAAGCGATTGAAGGCGAGTCGTTTTCCGGCCGCGTCGAATGCCATGGGACCGTTGACCTCCGGAAGTCGCATGAGCACACGCCCGGTGCCCGTATCGAAGATCAATCCGTCGGCAACATCGCTACGACCTCCAGCAATGGCAAGGCGGTCTCCCGTAGCCGTCAGAGCCATCCCTCCCGTGTTCAGAGGATCGGCGTCCCTTTTGATGGCGGAGATCCGACCCTTGCCCACCCGGTGCACGGAAACACCAGGGATTGAGGCATCCCAGCACGCGAGAGTGTTCCCGTCTTTGGAAAATGCGAACGGTTTCCCTCCCGGTGTTTCCAGGAGCACCTCACCGCCCTCCGCCGCGATCACCCGAAGAGTGCCGCGCCCGTCATGGACCAACACCCGTTCGGCGGAGCCGTCCACGATGAAGGCGGGCAGGTCGTCTTCCCCGGAGTCGGACCGCGCGGGTTCCTCCGTCTCGGAAAATAGGAAATCGGCCAACACCTCATCCGTCGCCGCGTCGGTGACGAGCATCCTGTTGCGGTCCACGCCGAACATTCTGGGATGACCGTCCAAGGCGAAATGCAATTCAGTTGCCTCCATCACCGAAGCGTCCGGGTCGGGTACGATGGGGAAGGAAATCCCCTTGCCGGAAGAGTCGCGCACGGTCAGATGGGAGGGCGCTTCCCAAGAGAGAAGCAGTCCGTCCGGCAGAGCGGCGGGAAGCAGTGGTCCGGCCTCAGCGACCACATCCGTTCGCACCGGAAGTGGTGTCCGCCCCCCAGTGGAGGGATCGATGACCACGACCTGTTTTCCATCGTATTGGAACATCCGGCCATCCCCCGGCAGGAGATCGCTGGCCGCCACGGGGGTACCCTCAAGGGGGATTTCCTGACCACTCTCCAGATTGCGAAGGCTGACCTCGGCCTCATAGGCTGGCGCGGTGCCACGGACAATGACGCCGAAACGTCCGGTGGGATCGATCGCGGCATCGGTAAAAAAGGTAGGCCAGGCGTTCAGCATCCGATCCAGAATGAGGCGCGACCGCAGATCGTAATGAATGAGGACGCTTTTCGTTCCCAGGAGCGCGGTCTGCGCCTCCGGGCCGACATGAAAGATGGAGGGCTTCTCGCCGCTATCGAAACCCTGCTGCACAACCGTTTGCACCGTCTCGTCCGCCCGGCCCAGAGCGGCCGCGGTGAGAGCACAGAGGAGAGTCCCCAGCAAATACCATGGAGGTGGCAACATGCGCTGTGGACGCGACGGTTCAGGCGGCATGATCCCACTGTGAGCCCCGACCCGACAAAAATCAATGGTGGCATCCACTAGTGACTCCCCTTGAGATCAGGATCTATTGGAATCGAGTGATCCCGGGGCTCATGGCAGATCCGGCTGGCCTGGCAGATGACCCTGAGATGGCCCTGAGATGGCCCTGAGATGACCCAGTTTTCGCCCAGAGAGGGTTGAGAAGCCTCAAGCCCCTCGGAATACAGATCGATTTCCACCGGTATGGTCCAGGCTTTGATCATGCCCAGATTCGCGGGAGCCCGATCATTGCGACAGCTACAACCTCCCAAACCCAGCCGGCAGTGGAGCTATGTGAGCCATCACGACCATGGATCCCGGATCGATTACGTCATCCATACTCCAAACGTGGGTATCAGTTCGCCGGAATACGTCAACCGAATCCGGGGCCCCCTTCTGGCTCACCTTGCTCTCATCGTTCAGGGGTCTCTTTTGAAGTCCTAAATGTCAGCCTATTTTAGAGCGGCCAGACCCAAAGAATCACCGGCACGCCGACGGCGAGCACGAGCACCTCCAGAAGAAGACCGAGCCGCCAGTAGTCGCCAAAGTGGAAGCCACCGGGTCCGAGGATGAGCGTGTTGTTTTGATGACCGATCGGCGTGAGGAAGGCACACGACGCGCCGACCGCTACGGCCATCAGAAAGCCGTCCGCATTGACCCCGAGCGCGGCGGCGATGCTGCTCGCGATGGGGCACATCACGGCAGCGGTGGCGGCGTTATTCATCAGGTCAGAGAGGAACATCGTCACCACCAGCAGGACGACCAGCGAGGCAATGGGGTTGCCTTGCGCGACGTTGGCCATGAGAAAATGCGCGAGCGTGTCTGCTGCCCCGGTGGTCGCCATGGCGTCGGCCACGGGGAGCATCGCGCCGAGCAGGACGATGACTGACCAGTCGATCGTCGTGTAAATGGACCGCACCGGCACAATGCCGATCAGCACATAAAATAGTGCTCCCAGCGCAAATGAAATCGCGGCTGGCAGCAGGCCCAGGGCGGTCGCGGCGATGGAAAGCGCCATGACCAGCGACGCAGTGAGCGCCTGCCCTTTCTTCGGCACACTGATATCGCGCTCCGCGAGCGGGAGGCAGCCAAACTCCGAAGCGAAGCCCAGAACAGCCTCGGTCGGGCCCTGCATCAGCAGCACATCACCCGCACGAAAACGCGCCGAACGCAGCCGCCGCACCGTCTGCCGACCCTGCCGCGAAATTGCGAGGAGATTGATCCCGTATCGCGTGCGCAGGCTGAGGTCCGTCGCCGAGCGCCTCACCGCAGAAGCGTTCGGCGATACGACCAATTCCTGAATCACGATCTCCGCGTGCTTTGGCTTTTCCGGCGGGGCGTCGGCGCTCGCAGTGCCGGCGTCATCCTTTTCGGAATCCGTCACATTGACCTCCTCCTCAAGCTTCGCGCCCAAAGTGGAGAGCACTTCCGCGAGCGACCCGGGCTCGACTTCGATCATGAGAATGTCACCCTCGGACAAACCGCTTCGTGCACTCGGCACGGAGATTCGAACGCCATTCCGCACCATGCCGACGATTTGCGCGTCCACTTCCTCGAGCATCTGCCCAGTCTCTCGGACCGACTTGTTCGCGGCCTTGCTCCCTTCCGTGAGGCGCACCTCGCTGAGATAGGCGCCGGACTCGAAGCTGCCTTTCCCCGCCGCCTTCCGCTCCGGCACCAACCGCCAGCCGATCAGGCCGACAAACGCCACACCGGCCAGCGCCACCGCAGCGCCCACTGGCGTGAACTCGAACATCCCGAAACTCCCCGCTGCCGTCGTCGCGCGGAAGCCGGCGACGATCAAATTCGGCGGCGTCCCGATCATCGTGGTCATCCCGCCGAGGATGGACCCAAAGGCGAGCGGCATGAGCACCTTCCCCGCGGGCAGGTTCTGCTTCCCCGCCATTTGGATCGCCATCGGCATGAGCAGCGCCAGCGCGCCAACGTTATTCATGAAACTGGACAGCACCGCCGCAAGTGTGATCAGCGCCGTGATCGTCGCCGCCGGCCCCGCGCCCGTTGGCAAAAGGCGCGCAGCCAGCACATTCACCGCCCCCGTGATCTGCAAGCCGTGGCCCAGCACCAGCACACAAGCCACCGAGATCACTGCCGGGTGCCCGAATCCGGCAAACGCGACCTGACCCGGCACCACACCGGCGATCACACATGCCAGCAGCGCTCCCATCGCCACGAGATCATGCCGCCACCGCCCCCAAAGAAACATCGCCATGGTGACGGCGAGAATAAGGAGGATGGTGATTTGGGCGGTGGTCATTGGAATGCAGTTGAACCTTACAGGTGCAGCGGGTTTTGCTCAACTTGTCGCGCCAATTTCCACAAGCGCTTCCACCGGCGAAAGCCATGCTCCCCAAGCTAAAATGCAACCAACCCCACCATCACAGGTAGCCAACGTACTGCCAGATGACAACGGCATCCAGATGCAGGTTGCTGGTGTCCACCTGGGGGATGGGCGTGTCGATCCACTTCTGCGTCGGCAAGACATTAGCGAAGCGATTGAAGCCCTCTATTGCCTCAACGTCGGGGTCATCGGCTCCGGGACCAAACACCATGAGCGTCCGCACAAACCGGTCTTGATTCTTGCCCTGATCGATCTGATCGCTCAGGGCAGGGCAACGCCGGAGCACATTCCTTGGAGCCAGGAT
>JADZAX010000375.1 GCA_020852405.1 Verrucomicrobiales bacterium | reverse complement strand
TAAATGCTGTGCTATCCTGCCAGTCCATCAGGTTGGTGCTCCACTCCAAGACATGCCGCCCATTCAAAACCCCGACGTTGGCATAGTAGAGCACACTCAATCCGCCATTCGTTTGATGGGGAAAGTAAAACTTGTCCCACTCGACGCTAAGCGGACCCGATATATCAAACGGCCGGATTGCGGACATCAATGCCGGGGGTTCGGATTCGTCGGGAGCCCCAGTATCCATTTCCACGACTTCGGACCACCCTACCTCCGCGTAACTGCCACATCCCTTCCGCTTGCGGACATCCTCATAGGTTGAGCCGAATGAAACCCTCCATGCCACGACTTGGACAAAAGTCTTCCCTCCGGGCACGTCCCCTACCGTCGGAGCCGTCCGCACCAACTTCGCGGGGTCCATCTTCATGTCCAGGTATCCAATTCCTACATCGGATCGGAACGGTACGGGAGAGCCCACCAAGCTCATCGTGCTCGCCGATCGTCCAGCCATCAACTGGGCCTTAAAGTCGGGCCCCGAAGCTAATGAATGGCCCCAGACGGAAACAGGCCAATTGACGGAGGAGCCAGAACGATTCGCGAACAACACCCGTCCCTCCCCATGAGCGCTGGGTAAGGTGAATCCCAATATCTGTACCCAAGCCAACCAAGATTTCATCATACCGCGTCGCCTTTGCTCGAGTCTCGTATGCGGTGACTCCAACTTTTGCCTTGGGCAGGCTACCAATTGAGAAAGCACATTGTGTCGGTGTTTCGTTTCTTTACTGAAAGTCTCTTACTTGACGAATCGGCGCGTATCGCACCTTGCTTTACCGATGACTCAATAAATCATCAGCCGTCATTCCTATATCTCGTGCGATTTGGCGGAGGAGTATTGGCGAGATATCTTTTCCCCCGTGATTTGGCACGGTTGTTGCCCGCCCATCATCGTGTCGATATTGCATATGCGAACCCCGTTGCCGCACCAACGCAAAGCCGAGGGCATGAAGGATCACGCAGACTTCCCGTGGCTTCAGGACCGGAAGTTTGCCCATGGACTACCCCACCTGGATCATCTGGGTCCCAATGAAATCCGCCTGAAGGCCCGGCTCTCCGTCTTCCATCAGCATCCCTAGGACTTCTTCGAGGTTCGCCTTCAGCTCGTCCAATGTGGCGCCCTGGGAATGCGCGCCAGCGAAACCGGGCACGTACCCCACGTAAAGCCCGGTGTCCCGGCATTTTTCAACCACTGCCGTGAACGTTTTCACGGATTGAGGCTAACCGCCCCCTGCCTGCCCGTCAAAGGTCTGCCGGTACCGTCTCTTGAGCAACCGCCAGGGGGACAGGTGATTTGGCGACCAAACCAGGGGGACAGGCAGTTTGATCGTGTCGCTTTTGGATAGGTTTTTACCGGGTAAAATCATCACAACTCCCAATCAACCCCATAACAGAGGGACAGGTGATTTGTTGGTGAGGGTCGCAGAGGCTATGGCGTGGCGGCCCCTCCCTTTTTCCGCATTCCCACGGACGAGCCGACGGCTACGCTTTCGGGCATGACATGGCGCAATTGGCTCAAGCTCGGGTGCCTCCTTGGGTGGGGTTTCGCCGCCTCCGGAATCGCCGCGGGTTCGGCAGTCGATGACTTCATCACCAGCGCCCGCGAGAAGCATGGCGATGCCGGGGAACGAGCGGCCCGTTTTCTCGTCGAGAACATGCCTCCCAAGGACCGCGAATCGCTCTCGACTGCCTTCCTCCTCGAAAACCTCAACCTCGCCTTCCAAGCCCGCGCCGAGTTTCCCTGGGCCCGACAGGTTCCCGAGGAACTTTTTCACAACGACGTTCTTCCGTATGCCGTCTTCGATGAATCCCGGGAGCCCTGGCGCGCCGATCTCCTTCCGATCGCACGAGCGATCGTCAAAGACGCCGCATCCGCGACCGACGCCGCCCAGGCGCTGAACCGGGAGTTGTTCAACCAGGTGAAGGTTCACTACCACACCGGTCGGCGTCGCCCGAACCAGAGCCCCAAAGAATCCATGGAACAGGGCAAGGCGACCTGCACCGGCCTCGCCATTTTGCTCGTCGACGCCTGCCGTGCGGTGGGCATTCCGGCCCGGGCAGTCGGCACCCCGCTTTGGGCCAATCTCCGCGGCAACCACACCTGGATCGAAATTTGGGACGGCAACTGGCACTTCGCCGGCGCCGACGAATACGACAAAGCAGGCCTCGACCGCGGTTGGTTCGTGGGCGACGCGGCCCAAGCCCGCGCCGAGGAGCCACGCCATGCGATCTACGCGACGTCCTGGAAGCGGGACGGCCTGACCTTCCCAATGGTCTGGGCGAAGGACAGCCAAGCCGTGGCCGCCGTGAATGTCACCGCGCGCTACGCCAAGTCGAATTCTCCGACCGAGCCCGCCGCACGCCTCGGCATTCGGCTCTGGGACAAGAAGGGCGGGCAACGCGTGGTCGCCAAGGTCCGCGTGCTCGACAGCGCCTGCCAGCCTCAGGGAACCGAAGAGACCAAAGCTGGCACCGCCGATCTCAACGAC
>JADZAX010000374.1 GCA_020852405.1 Verrucomicrobiales bacterium | reverse complement strand
GTCTTGGATTTGAATCCGATCGGCGAGGTGGGAGACGTCTGCTTCTTGGTCAGTCCATAGACAAAGTTGTCCATGATGACATAGGTCAGGTTGATGTTCTTGCGCGCGGCGTGGTCGAGATGGTTTCCGCCGATGGAATAGCCATCACCGTCGCCGCCGAAGGCAAAAACATGGAGATCTGGCCGGGAAAGACTGACTCCCGAAGCGAAAGGCAAAGCGCGTCCATGGATGAAATGGACGCCATGACTGTTCACAAAGTAGGGGAACCGGGAACTGCAACCGATGCCGGCGATGGTGACAATCTTTTCGTGGGGGATCTGGAGTTTTTCCAGAACTTTGTAGAAGGCGGCGAGAACGGCAAAATCGCCGCAACCCGGACACCAGGTCGGATGGTCAGCGGACAACTCCTTCTTGGTGAGTTTTTTGGGTTCCGCGTTGGTGGGTGCTGCTACACTCATGTTGGTAGGGCTGGGGAAATTGGGACAGGGCAGGGGTTTTAAGCGGTGAGACGATCAATGCCGGCGAGGATTTCTTTGATCGTGAAAGTGAGTCCATCGGTTTTGCAGAGCCCCTGAATACGGGGGTCGCAGTAACGAGCCCGGAGCAGGGTCGCCAACTGACCGTAGCCATAGAGTCCCTCGTCGTTCATTTCTGTGACAATGATGTGCTTGTGGCGGGCAAAAAGTTCGACCAGTCCATTGGGCAGTGGGTGGATGTGTCGAAGGTGAATGCAGGCGATGCTGCGTCCGGATTCCATGCCGCTTTGGACCGCCGTCCGGATAGGACCGTAGGTTGATCCCCAACCGACCAGAAGGACCTCGGCATTTTCAACGCCGAAGTAATCCGGGGCCGGGATCTCAGTCATCAAGGCTTTGATTTTGTCCCGGCGACGGTTGGTCATGTTCTGGTGCATTTTGGGGTTGCCGGAAGGATGGCCCCATTCGTCGTGCTCCAGACCGGTCACAACGGGATATTTGCCGCTCAACATGGGAGATCCGGGAGGGGCGTGCTTTGACGGCGCACCCAATGCATACGGTTTGAAATCCTCCGGACGGGGAGAAAGATCCAAGACCGGCTCGATGTAATGCTCGTCCAGTTTGGGCTCGCGGAAGGCTTCGATCCGGCTGGAGAGGGCCTGGTCGGTAAGGATGAATACCGGACAGGAATACTTCCGGGCCAGTCGGCAGGCCTCAACGGCAATGTAATAGCAGTCTTCGACGTTTTTGGGCGCCAGCACAATGCGTGGGCAGTCGCCGTGACTGCCATAAATGGCCTGCATGAGGTCACTTTGCTCCACACTGGTAGGCAGACCGGTGGAGGGGCCTCCACGCTGGACATTGATGACGACCAGCGGGAGTTCTGCCATCACCGCATAGCTCAGGGCTTCCATTTTCAAGGAAAGTCCCGGGCCGGAGCTTCCTGTGACCGCCGTGTGCCCGGAGTAAGCGAACCCGCAGGCCATGGCGACAGCCGCCAGTTCGTCTTCGGCCTGTACGAAGAGACCTCCGTATTTGGGCAACTCCGAACGGAGCGTTTCCATGATTGAAGACCAGGGAGTGATCGGGTAGGCTGCGCCATAGCGTACGCCGCCGGCGAGAAGTCCGTAGACCATGGCGGTGTTCCCGTCGGTCGCGATCCGGTCCGTGTTGTCGGAAATGCCCTCATGGAGGAGGTAATTGTCCTGGAAAATTCCGCCAATCGGATAGGAGAATCCGGTGTCGAAGGCCAGCATCACGTTTTTGAAAGTGTCGCCACCCTTGCGGCCAAACTGCCTTTCAATGATCGGAACCAGCTTGTCGCGGTTCAGATCGAACAACTGTGTCACCAAACCCAGCACGAACATGTTTTTGCCCCGGTCTTTGCTGGTGCCGCCGAGCGATTCGATGGTGGCATTCGTGATCGGAATTCCGACATGGTGAATGCGTTTGTCTGCGAGATTCGGGGTGACGAAATCGGAATCGTAAATGCAGGTGCCGCCATCCTTGATCGAAGCAACATGGCTGTCATAACTGTGCTGATAAAGCGCCACCAGGAAGTCGGCCTCGTCACCTGCGGAAAGCACCTCTCCGGAACCCAGATGAACTTGGAAAATCGAGGGACCACCGGAGATGGTGGAAGGGATCGTCATGTAGGTCACCACTTCCCGGGCACTCCGTCCGGCCAATTTGGCGAGAAAAGCGCCAATACTTTGGATGCCGTCCTGGGAATTGCCCGCGAATCGGATAACGGCATCCTGAAGGTCTTTGACCTCGCGGGCGGGGGATTGACTGGACGAGGGGTCGTCTTCGGAAGGGGGCGCCTGGGTGGCAGAGGTGCTCATCGATAAGGTTATGGTTTTTTGAGTATCGCGTAGCGATGGGATGGGTTCAAGCCGGATTGTGAAGATTTCGTACTCGAAATAGGCTCGAAATCACTAGTTTTCAAGCGCTCGATGCACTTTCCTGCACTTTGGTGTCCCTGCAACGACGCAGGTGTGCCATCCGGGAACTGCGTCGCCTCAGTCTCCTCAAGCCGGAAGCCGCCGCCACGCCATAAAGAATGCCCAACATGGCGCCCACAAGCACATCAGAAGGAAAGTGCTGTCCGCGGTAAATTCGGGACCAGGCCACGGAGGCGCTGAATACAGTGACCACCGCGCCGACGGGCCCCCCCGCGACGAGCAGGGGCGTGGAGGTTCCAAAGGCAGTTGAAGTGTGGCCGGACGGAAAACTGTGGTAGTTCCAACCTTGAACTGCCCCGCGAAATCCATACAGACCATCCACGGCTTTTGCCTGGGGCCGTGGGCGGGAAAGGCTGAACCTCAATAGATTGCAGGTCAATCCGGCGAGGGTTGCGGCCATCACGGTGGCCACGGCCAGACGCTGGAGCCAGCGGG
Organism: Verrucomicrobiales bacterium; assembly: GCA_020852405.1. Classification (GTDB taxonomy): domain Bacteria; phylum Verrucomicrobiota; class Verrucomicrobiia; order Verrucomicrobiales; family DEV007; genus JACKQE01. The sequence continues at coordinate 375 of JADZAX010000374.1, read as the reverse complement.
ATCGCAGCCAAAAGCCGACCGCCCAAATGGTGGCGGCCAGGCCCAAATTGTATTGGGCAAAGTCTCCCCAATAACTGAGTGCGCCGGAAAAAGAGTTCAGTTCCGGGGTCCGTTTGGACCGCACTGCTTTGACCAGAGCATGGTCATTTGTCAGCGCGAGCCACCAGGCCACTCCCAAAGTAACGGCAACGATGGCAAGACAGAGCCGTCGATTTCGGTTCAGATAAAGGGTCGTCGAGCGCCATATAGCCCGAAAATCGCGGCGGATGGCGGGTATTCCATAGGCCTGGCGTGTCTGGAAAAATGATTTCAAATCAGTGGATCTGTGCAACGATGATGGTCAAACCAACAGTGTTTCCAACTTTCCCATGGTAG
>JADZAX010000373.1 GCA_020852405.1 Verrucomicrobiales bacterium | reverse complement strand
GTCGGTCCGAACGTCAACGTCAAAGACTCTTTTGTTGCTGCCACTTTTGGAAGATAGATAAAGATCGCAAACCTTTTGAAAGCTTTCGCTATTCAGCTCTTTGCTTATAATCGCTGGATCATTATCTTCGCAATCGTACCACTCCCCACCCAAGGTGTCTCCTGACTGCAGAATCCGGGTAAGATTCAATTGAACCCTACGCTCTTGTCCATATGCACTTGCAGCTATGATCGCCACAACGCAGAACGTTAAGGCAAAAATTTTCATACCTTTATTTTTTGGAGCCCGCCTTATAGCAGTCGGAAATTTTTTTTACGATTTGATTCAAGGCTTTAGTGGTTTGGCTAACACATTTATAGTAAAGATCCAAAAATTGTGCTTATAGATGACCCGTCCCTCTGTCTGATTTTCCAGACGTTGACGAGACTGCTCGTACTGTTTTCAAGGTGCTCGACGAACTGAGTCTTCCACTGCTCGCAGCCAACGTTTCTCAAACTCGATTCTTCTCAAAAGTAGGGGTTTAATCAAGCTGGACTCCACTGGCTGATTGACAAAGCTTAGCAAGTATCTCTCTAGTGCTTCGTCATAGGATAGTATGAAGATGCCTTTAGGCTCTTTAGGATTGCCCATAGGTATCTTCGAGCCTGAGGCAAAGTTGAAGATCGCATACGCCACTGGAAGCGTTACGCGCTTGCTTAGACTTCCAAAGCTGGCAAGCCGTCCATCTCTAACGCAGTTTGCGGGACAGTATTTAACATTGAAAACTACAATTTCCCCAATGCAGTAGGTTTTGGTGACATCTTTTGGATCAGTTGGATCTGGAGGCATTGCTATTGTTTTGGATGACATGAAGATCTCTCCTTCCAAAATCAATATATTGTCGCAAAGAATGGCCCCCTCAAGTTGGTTCATCGGGCCCGAGTGTGGAATCTCCGGAAAACTTTGAGCATTAACCCGGCCCACAGAGAGAAGTATCAATACGATTTGTAAAGTGAGTTTCATGTCGCAAAAGGGATACGCGCTTTTCAGGAAGTTAGATTACAATTAACTATCATTCTCAATATACACTATGGCATCATACCTGATGGTATTATAGAATTCAACCTTTCGTCCTTTTTCGGAGGAGTAATTGGGAAATTTCAGGTCAGGGTGCGATTTTCATACCAGTCGTCGCCGTCGGCCCCTCCCGGGCGCTGGCTGGTCATGGTGCCCGCCCCGTCGTAGGCGATGCCCGAGCTGTCGGCGTCGATCTGGGTCAGCTGGTTGGCCTGGTTGTTGGACCGGCTCAGCACGTCGTCCAGGCTGCCAGCTGACCCGTAGCCGAACGCCACGACCCGGCCATCCGGGTAAGTCAGCGAGGTGCGGCGCGCGGTGTTCCCGCCGCTCCCGTCGGCAAAGGCGTAGCCCACCGCCGGCGTCCCGCCGCCGACCGCCCCGCTATGGCTCTGGACATCTGTCGTCATCTGGTTGAACCCATTGTAGCTGAAGGCCGCCTCATTGACAACACTTCCCGAACCCACCGTCGCGTGGTCGTGGGAGGTGGCTGTTTCCAGCAGGCCTCGCGCATAGTGCTTATAGATGACCTGTCTCTCTGTCTGTCCCTCTGTCTGCTCGCAAGAGAGTGCCACTCATGACGCGAAAGGTGGCTCCGTTCACGCCATCCATTGCGTCCTGGATGAATTGTTGTGCCAGGAGCCAGTCCGCTTGAAACTCCGGCTTTGCGAAGTCATTGGCGAACTCGTTCTCTGGCATTGGCAGCATGATGTGGACGGCCATCCCAAGGGTGGTCGCCTCCCGGGCTGCTATCAGGTCGGCACCGGCGGCCGCGCCGCAGAGGAAGTCCGCGCGGCCTGCCTGGGCGCGGGCTTTGGCGTGGAGTGCCTTTCGCTCTGCACGGATCAGTGGCGCGACGTGTTCTAGCTCCGCACTGGTGCGCCCGGGTGCGTCTTTGGGCCGATGTCCTGTAAAGCCAATGATCCAGACGGGAGTGATCAGAGGCGAGAATTCGTATGAGGTGGACGGCATTACCCGCACAATTGAGACGTGGACATTTCCTGCATGAGAGGTTTTGAAATGTTCCGCCGCTTGGGAGGACTCTTGGCGGCGACGGGACATCCAGGAACTTATCAACCTAAGCCCAAAGGCGTTTGGGCAGGCGATTCATCCTCTTTTCCCATGGCACTGGGAAATGCTGGCGGTTCGTTCAGACCAAGGTGACGGCCTTGTGATCCCAATGGAGCAGGGGACTGCGCAGGGTGATTTCGGTGATTTCCGGAGGGCAACTCACGCGCAAGGGCACGCCCACGCAGCCGATGCCGCGGTTCACATAGAGCTGCATGGAACCCACCGTGTAGTGTCCGGCCAGATAATTCTTGCCCCACCGGGGGCGCCGGAACGCCATCGGAGTGTGGTCGAGAAAACGGAGCTGGCCGCCGTGGGTGTGACCGGACAACTGCAATGCTTCGAGGCCCGCTGCCGCAAAGTCATCGACCACATCGGGCTCGTGCATCAGGATGATCAGAGGCTCCCTCACGTTCACGCGGGCGAGGGTCGCGCGGAGTTCCGGTTTGCCAACGTAGCGAGAGTCCATTCCGGCCAGTTGGATGACTCCCCGGTCGGTGTGGATGCGTCGCGTCTCGTTGCGGAGCACCCCCAGGTTCCGCTCCTGCAGGGCCTTTTCCACAGCCACGGGATCGCACCAGAAATCGTGATTTCCCAGGCAGGCATGGACGCCATAAGGTGGCTGAAGCGGCCCCAATAACTCGGCCAGCAGGCCGATGGAGTGGGCGGAGTGGGTCACAAAATCACCGGTCATGACGACCAGATCGGGAGCGAGCGCGGTGCAGGCGGCAACGACTTGCAGGATATGTTTGGGCTTGGTGAAAGGCTCAAGATGCAGATCGCTGATTTGCACCATCCTGAAACCGTCCAAGGCCGGGGGCAGGTGGGGCAGGGCCACCTCCAGGCGCGTCACTTTCAACCGCCAACGTCCCCATCCCGAGGCCTCCCGGGGATCGGGAGAAGACCGGTCCGGTCGGGCTAGCCCCACAAGGTCTCCAAAAGAGGCGGATAACATCCCTCAACCTACAGCAGGAATTCGATCCTTGCAGCAGAACTGACCCCACAAGGCTTGATTCGCAACGTCGGAGCGCTTCCGGCAGAGGTGGGCACTGGCTCCCGGATCGGCCGTTGGTCACGGGCAAGGAGGGTGTTTTCGGGCCCGTCTCCGGCAGGCCCATTTCCGCAGTTCCTCGAGCACGATCATGGCGAGCGCGAAAGGGAGGATGAGGCACCAGACGTCCCTCCCGATCGGAGCAGTGCCGAATACCGCATTGCCCCACGGCGTGTAAACAATCAGCAGGATGAGGGAGAGTTCCGCGGCAATGCCCACGAAAATGAGTTTGTTGCCCCTTAATCCCTGGGAGAGCAGGGACAGGTGGTCACTGCGGCAAAGAAAGACGTTGGCTATCTGGAGGATAACGATGGCGCTGAGGCAGGCTGTGGTTGCCTGCAGATAGAGCGGGGACTCCGCCGCGAGGGTTTGCCCATAGTGCCATCCCCCGGAGTGGAGGACATAGCCGTAGGCACCCATCGCGGCGGTGGCCTGGATCAGGCCAAGAAACAGATAGGCGCGGGCGAGGAGAGGGCCGTTCAACAGACGCTCCGAACGAGGGCGGGGAGGTGATTTCATGATGCCGGGTCCGGGACTCTGAGCGCCGAGTCCCAAGGCCGGCAACATGTCGGTTCCCAGATCCACCGCGAGAATCTGGATGATGGTGAGCGGCAGGGGAATGCGAAAGATGATGAACGCAAGGTAGGGAATGATTTCCGGCACGTTCGACGTGAGGATGTAAGTCAGAAAGTTCCTGATGTTGGTGAACACAGCGCGGCCTTCTTCGATGGCGGCCACGATGCTCGCGAAGTTGTCATCCAGGAGGACCATGTCTGCGGCCTCGCGGGCGACATCGCTGCCGCTGAGTCCCATGGCGATGCCGACATCCGCTTTGCGCAGGGCCGGCGCGTCGTTCACGCCGTCTCCGGTGACCGCCACGATCTCCCCTTTGTTATTCAGTGCCACGACGATGCGCATCTTCTGTTCCGCCTCCACCCGGGCGAACAGGATTTCCGGGGCATCGAGGGCGAGCTGGAGCTGGATGTCGGAGAGGTGGCCGAGTTCGGTGCCGCTGACGATCACCGGTTTCTCAGACCGGATTAATCCGATTTCACGGGCGATGGCTTCGGCGGTCCGGGGATGGTCTCCGGTCACCATGATGACTTTAATCCCGGCTTCTCGGCAGCGTTGCAAAGCCCCGGTAACTTCGGGACGGGGAGGGTCCTCGAGTCCCACCAATCCTCCCAGGATCATCTCTCCGTCGGCGGTCGCGGGATCGAAATTGTCCGGAAGGGTTTTCCAAGCGAAGGCAAGAACCCGGAGACCGGCCTTTCCCATGTCCTCTGCCGCCGCCAGATAAGCGGAAGTGGACGCCAAGGTGAGGCTAGGCGTTGCTCCATCCATGGCAACCCGAACACAACGCGGGATCACCGACTCGGGAGCGCCCTTGCAGAAGAGGACCGGACCATCAGGGGTTGCATGGATGGTGGAAAGCCGACGTTTTTGCCCGTCGAAGGGGATTTCCTGAAGGCGTGGATGATCGGGCAAAGACTCCAAGGCCGCCCCGGCGAGCTCAATCAGGGCAACCTCCATGGGATCACCGAGCCACTCTCCCCGCGCCTTTTTCAGATCGTGGCAGTGCGCGGCCACCTCGAAAAACCGCCGGTGACTTCCGCGCAGGGTGGTGATCCTTTCCGGGGTGATGGCCATGGGGGTTCCGGAAAGGAAAAGACACTTCGCGGACATGCGGTTGCGAGTCAGGGTGCCGGTTTTGTCGGTGCAGATCACCGTCGTGCAACCGAGCGCTTCCACCGCTGGCAAATGCCGGACCAGCGCGTTGCGTTTCGCCATGCGTTGGGAGCCCATCGCGAGGGACAGCGTCACCGTCGGGAGCAGTCCTTCCGGCACATTGGCGACAATGATGCCGATGGCGAAGATGAAATTCGACCAGAAGGACAGACCGATCATCGTCCCCACGACAAAAAACACCACCCCGAGCGACAGGGAGAAGAGGGCGACGATGCGGCTGACACGGCTGATCTCGCGCTGCAACGGGGATGCGGTGTCTCCCGTTGCCTGGGTGAGTTTGGCGATCCGGCCGAAAGCGGAGTGCGATCCGGTGGCGAAGACGAGGGCCCGGCCCCTGCCGGATACCAACGAGGTGCCCGCCAGGAGGAGGTTCCGGCTGTGCAGGGCTTCGGTCTCGCCGGAGGGCTCCGCATCCCGGGCCATGGGGAGAGACTCGCCGGTGATCGTGGCATTGTTGACCCTGACCCCGAAGGCCTCCACCAAGCGGCAATCGGCCGGCACCAGGTCGCCGGACTCCAGCAGGATCACATCCCCGGGAACTAGCTCCGCAGCGGGGAGCAACACGACCATTCCGGAACGCAGCGCCTGAGCCTGGTGCGGCAGCAGTTTCCTGAGTGTCGCCAATGCCTGCCCGGCACGGTAAGCCTGCCAGAAGGAGAACACACCGTTGATGAGGATCACCCCGGTGATCGCGAATCCGAGCATCATCATGCCTTCTCCAGGTTGGCGCCATTCCGCAAAGAATGACAAAGCGGCGGCAACCCAGAGAATGACGGCGAAAAAATGACCAAACTCTTTGGCAAGCATCACCAGCAAGGATTCCCGGGCGATTTCCTCCACCTGGTTCGGCCCGTATTCCGCAAGACGCCGGAGGGCTTCCGCCTCCTCCATCCCGTCAGGCCCGCTGTTCAGGCTGGCATAGGCCTCCCCGGTAGTGAGATGGTGGATTTTCATGGGCGGATCCGGCATTTGCCGCATGCTGCGGCCTGGTCATGGTTAAGCCCGCCTTTCTGGCTTCGGAGTCTTCCGCGAGGGACTGAACGGGGGACTTCTGCCGGTGCCTTTTGGGGGCCTGGCCGCCGGAAAAAGCGTGAAATAAGCTCCATGGGTTTCCCTGAATTGACTGCTGGTCGGACCTGCCGTCAAGCCTGTGCCGGAACCTTGATGGTTGAGGACGGGGTTCCTTCCGTCAAGGGGGACCATTCGGGAAGCTGCGGTCGCGGGGTTCCGGTGGGACCGAGGTGCCGTTGCAAATCCGGGCTCCTTTCGGCCCGGAACCCCAATTCTCAGAGCACTCCCAGGGATTCTTTTGCCCGGTAGCCTTGGATGCGCCCGTTGTTTTCGAACAGGTAGGTTTTCTTCAAATGGTCCAGCGACTGGAAAACCCACGGGGAGAGCAGGTTGCGTCCATTCTTGGTGAACAGGATGTCATCGGCGATATAAATGCAGGAGTGGAACGCGTTCCCCTGGAGGCTGTCGAGAAAGACCAGAAGGTCCCCAAAATGGTAGGGTGGCTTGACTTGGTTGTAACTCTCCAGAACAACCGAGGTCGCCATTCTGGTATCCAGGTACAAGGGCTCCGGCGTCGGTTTGAAGAAATTCAGCGAGGTCCAGTGGCAGTCTGGCACCTGACCGTGGGCCACCATGGAAACATCCGGGTAGGAGAACAGCAGGTTGCGGGCGAGTCCGGGGAGCAGGTGGGCCAGATCGAGGGTGTTGCCTTCTGGAAGGGCGGCGATGGATTGGAGGATGGCCCCGATATTGCGCATCCGCCGGTTCGGTCCCGTTGTCCAGTAAGCGGTCATGTCCGCCACTTTGGACGAGCCATCAAAGACGAGTTTCGCCATCAGGGTTCGGGTGCGGCTCAAGGCTCTGGCCAATAATCTGGCTTCGGTTTCCCCTTGGACATGTCCCATCAGCACGGCGGCATCGCTGAATACGAGCGCGTCCCCTCGCTGATAGCACATCCGTTTGATGAGCGCGACCAGTTCCGGGCGCAACCGGGATTGGGAGAACCAATCATCCACATCGTTGTTGGCGATCACGACCGGTCCCACCATGTCGACATTGGCGGGGAATCGGCGCAGCTCGCGGTAAATCGAAGCCCTTACCTCCGGGGGGAGTTGGAGCACGCTCAGGGCGGGAGGGAAGAAAACGATCTGATCTCCCACAATGGCACGGTTTGCCGGCTGGTTGATGGCCTGAAGCAAATCACCGGGGAGTCCCGCCCGCACCAGGCGGTCCAGCACTTGGCTGGCCTCCGCGGCAGTGGCAAACCATCGGGGTTTGGGATTGGGCAACGGGAACCGTTCGATCAAATGTTGAGGGGCTTCCAGGAAGAACGGCACGCGATCGATTTGTCCCCAAGGGCCCTTCCCAGGTGCGGAGCGGTTAGGCCGCAGGTCCGGACGGGGTGCGGCTTTGCCAGCGAACCCGGTGCCGGCTTCCACCGGGAGCTTGGTGGGACCGGATTTTTCGTGAACCAGGGGAGTGGCTTCGGGGGGCATTCGCGGCAAAGGGGAGAACACTCCACTCTGCCTCTGGTGCGGTGCGCCCGCCATCAGGCTTCGGCTGGTCTGTTTCTAAGGCAATTGCTTAGGGGCGTGCCTGAGGTCGATCAGGGTTGCTCCTGCCGACTCGCCTCCATCCAACGGATGGCCCACCGAGTCAGGGCACCGCCGTCCTCCAACCGGAGTTTGGTCCGGATGTTGAGACGGTGCACATCCACTGTTTTTGGACTGATTTTCAGTGCGGTGGCTATATCATTGGTGCTAAGACCCTTGCCAATTTCCTGGAAAATTTCAAACTCCCGGTCCGTCAGGGTATGAATTTCCTGGTCGGGCCGCCCTTTGCCGCTCCCTGAAAAGGCGCCTACCACCATGTCGGAGATGACGGAGCTGACGGCGATTCCACCGGCGGCAACTTTCCGTAGGGAAGCTTCCAGATCCTGATGGGGAGCGTGCTTCATGACGTAACCTTTCGCTCCGGCTTTCAAGGCCCGGAGCGCGTAGAGTTTCTCGTCGTGCATCGACAGAACCAGCAGCGCGACCTCCGGATGAGAGACCGACAGGTCTTTGATCAGTTCCAGACCGGTTCGATCGGGAAGCGTGATATCCACAATCATCAAGTCCGGAAGATCCTGCTCGATCTGTCCGATGGCCTCCCGGCACGAGGCCGCCTGCCAGACGCACTCAAAACCATCCAGGCTGTTCACAAACAGCCGGATTCCCTCCCGCATGAGGGTGTGGTCGTCCACGATGGCGACCCTGCAGACAGGTTGGACTGGAGGCTGGTTCATGGCTATTTCAATCTGGGTGGCTGGGGAGGGGAATTTCACAAACCGCGACCGTTCCGCCGAGGAGTTGGGGAGATGGCTTGAAATGGAGGCTGCCACCGAGGGCATCGAGGTGTTTGCGGACGGCATGCAGCCCCATGCCTTTGGAGATGCCGGAATTTCCATCAAAGGACTGTCCATCATTGGAAACCTGAAGCACGAGGTTCTTCCCTTCCCGGGCCAGCGTGATGCCGATGCCGGTGGGTTGGGCGTGCCGCGCGGCGTTGGCCGCCAGCTCCTGCGCGATCCGGTAGAGATGGGTGGTGTTGGCCGGGGCCAGGCCTTCGGGCAGGTCGACGCAAACGGTCCAGCAGGGAACCCCGAAGGCAGTCTCCATGAAGGCCGCCAAGTGGGCGAGGGCCGGGGCCAGTCCCTCCGCTTCCAGAACCACGGGGGCGAGGCCGTGGGCGAATCCCCTTACAATGTCGGTGGCCGCCGCGAGTTCGGTGCACATCTGACCGGCCAGGGTCGCCTGTGGCAGTCCTTCTTTGTTCAGACTGTTGTGAAGGATCCCCCCTTTCAGCAGGGCGGCGGCCATGCGTTGACAGACATCATCATGGAGATCCTGTCCGATCCGCATCCGTTCCTCTTCGGCGGTCTCCATCAGTCGTCGATCCACATTCTTCCGTTCTGAAATGTCAGTGGCGAGCCCTCCCATGGCGCGGATGGCCCCCTGGGGAGTGACCACCGAGAAGCCCCGGCATTCCACCCATTTACGGCGGTGGTCCGGGAAGCTCAGCCTGAGTTCCACCGGCGCCGTTTCAACCCCTTGCTGAAGATGGCTGAGAAACGCGAGGGCCTTCTGGCGATCTTCCGGCAGGACCCGCTTCAGCCACGCCCACCGGCGGGTTCGGAGTTCGGCCGAAGGGTTCTCCCAAATCTCCTCATATGCGGGATTGACGAAGAGGAGCGGTTTGCGCACGTTTGGGGCGAACCAGAAGACCTCGCGGATGTGCGCCGCCAACTGGGTCAATTGCAGTTCGGTTTCATCGATCCGGTGGGCCGCCTCCGAGAAGGAACGGGAGAACCGGGCCAGTTCGTCCTCCCCTTCGATGGGCAGGGAGGGGGACCCGCCTCTGACCATCGTCCTTGCTTGGTCCACCACCCGGGCGAGGCGCTGAGAGGCGCTCCATTCCAGCAGCATCAGCCAGAAAAGCAGGCTTCCGGCGCTGAGGGCGAACGATTGGGCCACCGCTTCGTGGAGCGTCTCCCGCCGGGCGATCGCGGCCAGCCTTCCCAGATTGTATTGCAGGAGAACGACTCCCTTGGAGCGGTTGTCGGGTTTTTCCCAGTAAGGAAAGGCGGCGGAAAGCAGGGTGCCGGATGGATCGGGAGCAACGGTGCCCTCCATATTCGACCGGACGGATTCCGCCAGAGCTGCCATGCTTGCGAGCGGACTTTCTGCAAGGGGGACCCCGTCCCATTGTTTTCGGGTGGAGTGCCGGATCACGCTCCGGGGATCCACCACCGCCGCCAATTCCAAATCAGGAGAGACAGAGGCATAACTCATCAACAGATCCACGGATTGGGGAAGGTTTTTTCGCAGGAGATGCTGGGCCATGCCGGCGATTTGGGCCCCAGCCTGGGCGGCTTCCAAACGCATCCGGTTGCGTTGCTCCTCCAGATTCTGGCGGTAGCTCCTCAGGGTGTGGTGGGTAATCAGCACCAAGCCAACCAGAAACACCAGAATCGGCAGCTTGATTCGATTGGACAGTGTGGAAAGTGATCTCATGGGACGACAAACCGGTCATCGAGCGGGATCTCCCAATCGGCCACATCTTCGATCATCCCATAGGCTTTGAGATGCTCATGGACGATGGCCATCGACTCTTTCAATAATGCGCCTGGTCCGGAGAGATACTTTCCCTGGTCCTCCCGCGGCACCATCCTGATTCTGGAGAAAACAGTCTCCCATTCCAAGGGAGTGAGGTTTTCCCTCTGTTGGAGCACTTTGAGCACGGGGGGCGGTTGTGTTTGCAACGGAAGGGTTTCGAAATGGGCGCGCACCAAATCCGCCAAATCTGCGGAGTTCTTGGTGACCAGGTCCTCCCTGACCACGAGAACGCGCTGCATTTCTCCCGGGAACTTGGAGGAGTCGCACAGAACGGTCCCACCGTCTTTGAGGAGATGGGTCAGCCAGGGCTCGGAAGTGGCCACCGCATCCACCCCGAGTTCCGCAAACGCTAACGTGGACTCGGGAGCGATGATCGGGACGATCTCCACGTCCTGCCAGCTCATGCCGGCTTCATGCAAGGCCCGTCCCAGCAGATACTGCCCAGCGGATCGCATTTCCACAGCGATTTTCCGTCCTTTCAGATCCGCCATGAGGGAAATGCCGTGTTTGCCGACGATAGCGTCAGCCCCCACTGATTCGTCAATGACCGCCAGCACTTTCATGGATTGTCCCAACTCCCTGAGTTGGAGTGCTTCGCTCAGAGTCAGGACCGCCGCGTCCAGCGCGTGATTGGAGAAGGCCCTCATGGCGGAGGAACTCCAGGAAATCTCCACGAAATTGATCGTATGGTTCGGGATTCGCCCGGAGTTTCTGGCTACTATGAAGGTTTCGGTTCCCGGCCAGACATTCACCGCGACAATGGGCGCTGAATGAATTTCCGGAGGCTGCCAGGTGAAGGCCGCCACCCAGAGCGCCCCATCGATCAGGACAATGCCCCAGAAAAGCAGACTCCGTCTCAAGGGGGGGGAGGATGGGGGCATGAGGGATGGCGCATTCTTCGATCGGGGCTTCAATGGGGGCAAGCTGAATTTGAAATTCCGTGACCGGACGGCTTCCGGCGTAAGCACTTGGTAAAACTTCTCTTCGACCAGCGGTGGTCCCCCCTGGGTATGGGGGCAAACGCCTTGGAAAGTAGTCCACTAGTTCACAAAGGATTTCAGCTTATCAAATTATTTCCACAAGTTGGGGTTTTAATTTGTTCGCGTTCTGCTTTTTTGCTAGTTTGACAGGATTGTGACGTTTTTTTGGATCAGCTTTTTTGTGAGCTTCCAAAAATTCGTCCTTTTTTCGTGACAGTCCGACAGGCCCCCCCCTATGAAGAGAAAGTCCTCCCGCTCCATCTCAGCCCACCAGCTGCGAGATTTTGACAAAGCATTGACCGGTGCCCTCCACTTGCCCCAAACAGGCGATGGCCGTCCCGGCACAGAATACTTTGTCTGGATCGAGCATCAAAACCGACGGGAAAGCCTGGCCACAGGCTGTGCCAAGAAACAGGAGGCCCTGGTCCGGGCCCGTCAGTTGCACCAAATGGTTCAGACCGAGGGTTGGGAATCGGTCCTGCGCCCGAACCCGCCGTCCTCGCGGATTGTCTGGAGTGTGCCGACCATCCGGGAACCGGAGAAGAGTCCAGCTCCGGTTCGGCGCAAGCCCGGTGCCCTGCGGGTGCGGTTCGAGGCGTTGGAGCCGCGGATTCTTTTCTCGGGATCCCCGGCGCCAGCGCCGGAAGCCCCTCCTGAAGACCGTCCCGTGACGGCTCATGAGGTGAGTGTCGAGTCAGTCGGTCCAGAATCGGCGGCGCAAGAAGCCGTACCGGTCGACGGAGGGGAACAGGCCGAATCGGGGATTTCCCAGCCTGATGCGGCCGTGGTTTCGGCCGAAGGAGCCTCCGCAGTCAATGGCGACGGAGCTAATTTCACCACGAGTCCGCAAGCAGGAGGGGACAGTGAGGAGACTGCTCTCCATCCGGCTCCGGCAGGAGTGACGGAGAACACGGGATGGCAAGGCTTTTCCGACAACGGCCAAGAGATGGAGACCGATTGGTCCATCCTGTCTGGAGTGGCACTTTCGATGACGGAGAGCGGGACCTCCCAGCCCGGGGCGGGACCTGATGTGATGGACGCCATGGTGGCACCGGCCGAAGACCTGGGAGGGGCTTCGCTCGAAGCTCCCGGTCTTCTGATGGCGGGCGACCATACCGTGGCGACCCCGGGGGCCACTCTGACCTTGACCCAGAGCCAGGTGACAGAGTTGGCCCGGGTGGCTGCGGACCGGTGGCAGTCCGCCGGTCTTTCCGAGGAGCAGGTCGCCCTGCTCAAATCCATCACGTATGACATCCGGGATCTCGACGGAAACCGGCTTGGAGTGGCCAACGGGATGGGCATCACGATCGATGTGGATGCCGCCGGGCGGGGATGGTTCGTCGACGAGACACCGTTTGCGGATGAGGAATTCGGCACCAGCCAATCCGCGACTGATCTCTATGCCTACAACAATGAAGCGGCGGCGGGTTTCGACCTGCTCACCACGCTCATGCACGAGCAGGGGCACATTCTGGGACTACTCGACAACTACGACGAGCAGGGGAACCTCATGTACGGCTTCATCCAGACCGGTGAACGCCGTCTTGCGGCCTTGGGGCAGGCCGAGGGAGCGCTGGCAGGTTCTTTGCAGGGGAATGACTACCTGACCGCGGCCTTCATCTGGAAAGGCGGCGACGGATCGGTGACCGACAGCACCATGTGGGTCGGGGGCGTGGCGCCCTCCACCATGGACGATCTCGTCTTCGCGGGCAGTGGAGGAACGGTGGATTTCAGCGGTCTCCCGGCAGGCATGCGTTTTAACAGCATTCTCATTACTGGAAGTGGTTACACACTGACCGGCAACAGCATCGAGCTGAACGGCGGGTTGACGGCGAACAATGAATCCGGGACCAACACCGTGTCCTTGGACATCACTCTGATCAATGCCCAGACCATCTTGAACGCCAACGCGGCGTCCACGCTGAATCTCACCGGTCCCATCCACACCATGGAACTGGTGGGCGCCACGAACTACCAGGGAACCAGTGCCCTGTACTTCGACGGAGCGGGCAGCACGACCATGTCGGGCATCATCGACGGAAAGGGCTCTCTCACCAAACTGGGATCGGGCACCCTGACGCTGAGCAACAGCAACACCTACGAGGGGATCACAGACGTACGCCAGGGCGTGCTCGTGGCGGCCCACAATAACGCCCTCGGCAACGCGACGACTGGCGATACCCAGATCCAGGCCGGCGCGGCCCTGCATCTTTCAGGCGGCGTCACCATCACGGAGTCGCTGGCGATCCGCGAGGGCGGGGTCGGCTTTGGGGACTCGACTCTGGCCGATCTCGGGCTGGGTGGGCTCGGCGCCTTGCGCAGCATCTCCGGAACCAACACTTGGGCGGGAAATATCGACCTTGCGGGCGGCAACAACCTCATCGGGGTCAACGCGGGGGCGGGGCTCAATGTGAGTGGCGTGATCGTCAACGCCCTGAGTTCCGGCAATCGCCTCATCAAGGTGGGTGAGGGGACCCTCGAAATCTCCGGCACCCAGGACAACGTGTATCGGGGAGAAACCCGCGTTCTCCAGGGCACCCTGGAATTGAACAAGACTCCTGGCAAGAATGCCATCGGAGGAAGCCTCGTGATCGGGGACGACATCCTGGCCACCGGCACCAAAACGGTTCGTTTGTTGGCCAACGATCAAATGCCGCAGTTGGATTATTTCGGTGTCAGCCTGACCACGCTCACCATCGGTAGCACCGGGGTGCTCGATCTCAACGGAAAGTCCGACCCCGTGGGCAACATCGTCCTAACCACCGGTGTGGACGACAGCGCGGACATCTCCCTCGGGGGCGGAACGCTGACCCTGGGCGGGGCATCCCTCACCGTCAACGCCCGCTCCTCCGGCGGCACCAGTGGAGCCAGCCCGGCAGCGACCATTGCCGGGGGCATCTTCAATATCGGAACCTTCTTCACCGGATCCGGTGGCGGGATCACCAAGTCGATCACGGTGAACGACACCCAGTTGGCCAATATCGCCACTGATTTGCACATCTCCGCGCAACTCGTGGGCGGGACGGATGTCTCTGTAACAAGTGGCGGCGCCGGCACCCTGCGCCTTTCCGGAGACAACAGCGGCCTGACCGGGCCCTACATCATGAACGGCGGGATCGTGGAAATTTCCACCTCCGCCGTCAAAGCCTTCGGCACTGGACTGCTCTCCCTG
>JADZAX010000372.1 GCA_020852405.1 Verrucomicrobiales bacterium | reverse complement strand
CAGGATCCGCGAGCATTGGAATGTGAGCGGACGGCACTATCAACTGACCGCCGAAGCGTGGTTGGAGAACATGGATGCCCACCGGGCGGAAATCATGCCGCTGTTTGAGACGACCTACGGCCCCGGAGCCGCCGTCAAATGGTGGAACTACTGGCGGATCTTTTTCATGTCCTGCGCTGAACTGTGGGGCTTCCGGGGGGGCGAGGAATGGATCGTCTCCCATTACCTGTTCGACAAACCCTGACACCCGATGCAACGCTCCTTATTCCTCGTTCTTTTGGTAATCCTGAGCCAGGCATCCTTCGCCGCACCTCGAACTGCGGAGGAATGGATCGCGCAGGGGGACGACGCAGACCGCCGCCTCGACACCAAAGCGGCTCTCGCATCCTATCTGGAGGCAGAAGCCATGCGTCCGAATGATACTGGTCTCCTCATCAAGATCGCCAAGCAAGATGGTGAATCGATGGTGGATGTGTCGGATGATAAAGAAAAACGAAAGGTCGGCGCCACCGCTTTGGCCTTCGCTCAACGCTCTGTCAAGGCAGATCCGGACCGGTCGGATGCCCATTTGGCCGTGTCGATTTGTTATGGACGGATGCTTGATCTCGTGCCAGCCCGCACCAAAGTCGAGTATTCCCGTGAGGTCAAGAAGGCCGCCGAGCGCGCCGTCTCGCTGGATTCTGGCAATGACTATGCCTGGCACATGCTTGGCCGGTGGCACCAGGCGGCGGCGGATCTGAATGGACTCACCAAAGGACTGGTTCGGATCGTTTACGGGGGATTGCCCGAATCTTCATTTTCCGAAGCGGAAACCTGCTTCCGGAAAGCCATGGAATTGAACCCCGGAAGACTTGCCCACGTCGTCGAGTTGGGCAGAACGTTGGGAATGAAAGGCCAGATCAAGGAAGCTCGAAAATACATCAACCAAGGGTTGTCCATGCCCTCCCGGGAGCGGGATGATCCCGGAACCAAGCAGCGGGGAAAAGAATCCCTGGAAGGCCTTCGCTGATCAGGACAAGGGGATTTCCACCTCTGCTCCCTCTTCCGGGTGGCCCTTGTCCAAAGAATGAAGGTGAAAGGTGGCTTTTTGAGACGAAGTCACCACTTCGACCCAGCCACTCGGTCGCTCTTTCTGAAAGACATAGGCCACCGGAGGAAGATTGATGAACTGCAGGCCGGAAGGGCGCCGCAGATTGGTCCAAGCGTGGGTGTGGCCGAACACATAGGCCTTCACCTGGTGATGCTTTTCGAGCAGTTCGACAAAGGGGACCGTGTCGAGCAGGCCTGAAATACGGAAGTTCTCCAGAGTGACAGCTTTGTCGAGTTGATCCGGAGTGGGAGAAGGGGGGAATTGGGGATTGTGGTGCCCCATAACAATGGCAGGCTTGTCGGGGTGGGCCTTCAAAGAGTCCTCCAGCCAGGCCATTTGCTCGCTGCCCAACTCGCCTTCGACCTTGTTGACCTCGCGAAGGGTGTCGAGGAGGAACCAATTGACGTGGCGCCCTTCGACCAAGGCCACCTGCTTGCTTTGCAGGGGCGAGGGGGCTCCGGGCTTGACTGTATTAAGGAAATGATTCCTGTCATCATGATTGCCCAGATTGATGTGCAGGGGAGGGGATGCGGCTTTCCGCAACGGTTCCAGTTGCCGGAGGAGTTGCTCGTAATCACCTTTCTGCCCGTCATTGTAAGCCGCGTCCCCGTTCAAAAAAACGGAAGCGAAAGGGCCTTCCGCGGCGAGAACTTCCCTGACGACCGTGCTCAGGTGTCGGCAGAGATGAGCGTCCCGTGCCACAAACTCCGGGTCGGCCGCAATGTGCGTGTCGGAGAGGAGCGCGAATTTTTGGATGTCATCACCACCCGCAGCGGCGGCGAACCGGGTCAACCACCCGCCTCCGAGCAGGGCGGTGGTGCCCAGAAAGTGGCGCCTGGAAGGGGAATCAAAATGCAGTGGCATCTTCGGGGTGGTGAAGCAGGGATTCAGGAGATCAATGCATTTCCACTGCACAGGAGCCGAGCCCCCCGCGAAAATAGTTGAACTGGACATTGGGATGGTCTGCCAGCAGAGACATCGGAACCGCACTGTCCGCAAGGCCTTTAGAAATCATCAGAGCGGTGAGCCTCTGGCCCAGTGGATTGTCGTGGGTTCCGGCCTGCCAGATTGAGACCTTATCCGCTTTCCAAGTTTCGCGAGGACCCACCGTGAGCGCCCGTTTCGGCACCATGGTGACATTTCCGCCGCCGGAAGTACGGGCATTTTGCGCCAGGGTGATCGGATGGAGTTCGACCACCCGGGTGCCCAAACGGCGGTATTCTTCCGGCGAGGGGGGCGCATCCTGATAGGCGCCGGCACGGCGCAGCGGATCATTGAAGGCCCAGTGCTTGATGTCTCCCTGGCCGCCCTGCATCACCGCGCAGCGGACCGAATCGTAGCTGGATGAATAGGCGTCGGTGTCTGCTTTCGGAAAATGCATCTGTGCCTCCGGCATCGCAAAGTCGGGGCGGATCCGGTCGAAACAGAGTTCCCGGTCCGCTTTCTCGAACGACAGCGGATGCTCCAGAGAAACTTCGGTGCCCGACTCATCGACCCATTCGTCCATGCCCCAAAAGTGACTGTCCTTCAGAGTGATTCCGAGTTCGTTGACGAGCCGTGCCACCAAGGGCAACTGCTCGGTTGGTCCGATGGGGCCGCAAATGCCCACAGGATTGTCGGGAGTGGATTGGCGCCAGGCGGTGATGTATTCCAGAGCTTCGGCGAGATAAAAATCCTCCAAGGTGTCATACATGACCACGGTGAATCCAGGCCTCGAAAGCTGGGTCAGATCCCTCTCGGTGAGGCGAGCGGCATCGTTGATGAGATCGTTTTCCAGGGTGGTGTAGTCCCACCAATCCGGTGCGATGTGGCTGAGTTTTCTCGACATGGTATTGGGAATAAGAGGTCAATTGGGTCACAGGCCTTTGTTCCAAAGGATGTGGGTTCCTGATTTGCCGGAAACGAAAAGATCTTTCCACCCATTGCCGTCGATGTCCACCACCCGGATTTGCAGCCCGATGCCGGGGCCCTTGCCTTTCTCCCCCTGGCTGATGAAATGCTTGGCCCACGTTGCATCCTTGGGATTCCAATCGTAATACTGGATGGTGATGGGATCTTCCGCGCCGGGATCCTTGCCGGAGTGGGCATAATAGCGTTTTCCGGTGATCAGTTCGGGACTGCCATCATTGTCGATGTCCTCCCACATCAGGGCATGACCTTGGGAGAACGACTTGTCAATGTCGTGGGAGGTCCACCGGGTGGCACCAGTGGCCGGATCGGGGGCGGTCTGCTCCATCCACCAGAGCCCATAGTTGTGACCATCGGCCCAGATGAGGTCATTTTTGCCGTCACTGTTGAGATCGGTCACGATGACCGGACAACTGCCGTGGGGAAGTTGGAAATCCTGATGCAAGGTCCAGGGACCCGAGAAAGGGCCTGCCTTGGGCCGCTCATACCAGCCTTGTTTGAAAACAATATCTTCCAAGCCGTCACCATTGATGTCACCAAAGCCCATGCCATGTCCGTTCCCGCTTTCCGCGATGATCGACTTCTCCAGGACGGGAGCCCCGTCCTTTTTTGCGATCCGCCAGACCACCATGGGGTTCTTGTCGATCCAGCTGTTGACGATGAACTCCGGAGTGCCATCCCCGTCGAAGTCCCGGACAAAACTGAT
>JADZAX010000371.1 GCA_020852405.1 Verrucomicrobiales bacterium | reverse complement strand
CGGCGGTCCGCGGACATCAATGCCTTTGTGAGTGCCCGGAAGCTTTCGTATTCCTCCGGCAGGAGCCTCCTCAGGGAAGGGATCGAGAGATCGACCAAGGCCCGCTTGACCGAGGAATGCAATCCCGCGACGGCGCCGTGGAGGGCCGTGATCCGTGAAGCCTCCTGGGATGGCAGGCGCAGACGCAGCAGGGCGACCTCGCTGTCCGCCAGACCTTCATCCTGCCCAAGCAGCAGCGCCAGCAGCAGGTCCCGGGCGCCCGGTTCGGTCCGGGCGAGGGAAACCCAA
This sequence comes from Verrucomicrobiales bacterium, assembly GCA_020852405.1. GTDB lineage: Bacteria > Verrucomicrobiota > Verrucomicrobiia > Verrucomicrobiales > DEV007 > JACKQE01. The sequence continues at coordinate 16,527 of JADZAX010000371.1, read as the reverse complement.
TCCTCCGGAAGCGACTCGTGTAGCGTCCGTCCCAGAGCGATCTGCTCGGGGTGCAAATGCCCCATGCTTTTGAGCAATTCTCCTTCGGTCAGACGGAGCGGAACCCGGCTCGCGGAAAAGGAGGAGATTCCAGCGGAAGCGGCACCGGAAGGAACCTGCGCCTCCCCCTCTGCCGGGTGGTCGGGCAACGCCGTCGCCGCGGTGAACTGGCCATTCCAGGTGGGATCGATGCGGCGGATGCGCTCCTCCAGGGGCGGATGGGTGGCGAAAGCGGAAGTGACGGCGCTGCCGAAAAAGAGGTGGCTCGCCTCCTCGGCCATCGGGGTGCGGAGCGAAGATCCCATGGCCAGTCCGCCGATTTTCTTCAACGCCCCGGCAATGCCGTCGGGGTTGCGAGTGAACTGCACGGCGGATGCATCGGCGAGGAACTCCCTTTGCCGGGAGACGGCGGCCTTGATGAGCTGCCCACAGAGATAACCCAGATAGCCGACCGCCATCAGGGCCAGCCCCACGGCGAAAATCGGCACCTTGCCATTTCCTTCGCGACGGCCCGCACTGCCTCCATAATAGGCGCCCCGCAGTAGGAGACGTCCCACAAAGGTGATCACCAGGATCCCGAAAATGAGGCCGATGAGACGGAGGTTGAGCCGCATGTCTCCGTTGAGGATGTGGGAGAATTCGTGGGCGATGACGCCCTGGAGTTCCTCCCGCGAGAGGCGCTTCAGCGTGCCCCGGGTCACCCCGATGACGGCATCGCTCGGTGTGAACCCGGCGGCAAAGGCATTGATCGCTGACTCCTCGTTGAGAACATACACCTCAGGCACAGGAACACCGGAAGCGATGGCCATTTCCTCGACAACATTGAGAAGGCGCTTCTCGTGAAAATCCCCCGTCCGGACATCGATCGGCCGGCCTCCCACCTCCCGCGCCAGCACGGCACCACCACCGGATAGCTGCATGGTTTTGAACCCGCTTCCACCGAGCACAACGATCAGCGTGCCCACCACTGTCAAGGCAAGCAGTTCCGGCTGCCACCACCAGGAGGCGAGTCCGAGTTTCTCGACACCGGGCCCCGACCAGGCATAGGCGGCGAGGACAACCGCGTAGAGCGTTGCGATGAGTCCCAGGATCGCCAGCAGGAAGTAGAGCACGAGCCAGCGACTGCGGCGCCGGGCGCGTTCCTGATGGTCGAAAAAGTCCACAGTGCCGGGCTCAATCGAACGAGACTTTCACCGCCGCGCGTTCGTGATCCTCCGCCACCTCGAAGGGCGTTGCCGCGATGAACCGGAAGATACCGGCGAAGAGATTTCCCGGAAAACTTTCGATCCGCGTGTTGTATTTCATTACCGCATCATTGTAGGACTGACGGGCGAAGGAAATCTTGTTCTCGGTTGCGGTGAGCTCCTCGGAGAGCTGCATCATATTCTGGTTGCTGCGCAGCTCCGGGTAGCTCTCCGAGAGGCCCCAGAAGCGCCCCATGCTGGCACCCAGTCCGGATTCAGCGGCGGCGAGCCCCTGCATCGCGGCTGCCTCTCCGGGATGTCGCGTGACCTCTTCCCGTGCCGCGAGAGCGGCAGTGCGGGCCAGGGCGATGGCTTCGAGGGTGTCGCGCTCATGGTGCATGTAGGCCTTGGCGGTCTCCATGAGGTTAGGGATGAGGTCGTAGCGGCGTTTCAATTGCACATCGATCTGCGAGAAGGCGTTCTTGCAGGCATTGCGGACCTGAACCAGGCCATTGTAGGAAACCACAGCCCAAAGACCGAGCAGGAGAAGCAGACCGAGGGCGGTGAGGATCAGGGATGTCATGGGGAGGACTAGTGGAGGATGGGGAAACACTCTTTCATCGGGGGGGAATTGCAAGCACGGGAAGCCCCTGATCTCTGGGACCAACCAGGAGCCCGGCAAGTTCCCCTGCCCCTCACTCTATCCGTATCCCGGGAGTTGGCGCGTTGCTCAGTTCGGATCCCGGTCGGACTTTTCGTCCGGCGTTTGGAATTCGAAGCCGTGCATGTGCTGCTCTTCCCCGGGCAGGGTGAGGACGCGCCAGATGCACCAAACAAAGAGCACGGTCACGGTGCACACCGACAAGGACATGATGATCCATCCGCTCGTGGTCATGGCAAAGGGTCAGGTTCGTCCCCGGTCGTCTCAGCGGGAAGGGTTTTGAAGGCTTCGGAACGGTGGGAAAGGATGAGAAAGGCCGTCCCAACGATGGCAATCAGACCCACGCTCATCCATGAGACTGGGTTCCATTCCACAAAGAGGTCTTTGATCTGGCTGCTCAACTCTCCTCCGCCCAGCCCAAGGACGTCAAACGTCAGCCAGGACAGGAACACCACGATGAGGAAGATCGGGGTCAGGTACATCATGAAAAAACGGAAAATCCCGGGAATCTTGAAGGCCGCCCCTCGGTTCGCTTCGGCAAGTCCTTTGTCCACCCCCAGGATCCAAGAAAAAATGATGATCTGGATCGTCGCGAGGACATACATCAGGAAAGTCCCGATCCAGAAATCAATGGTGTCCAGAGCCTTCAGACCGGCACTGAAATTCATGACAAACCCGCAGCCCATCAGCGTGATCAGTCCCAAGAGGGTCACGGAGACCTTGCGCCCCACCCCGAGCGATTCCTCAAGAAAGGCAATACCGGGCTGAAGCATGGAGAGAGAACTGGTCACCGCAGCGAGGAAGAGGAGGAAGAAAAAGAGAAAGCCAAACACCGCCCCTCCCGGCATGCTGTGAAACACCACCGGCAGCACATTGAACCCCAACCCGAAAGTGCCCTGCCCCGCGACCCCGGCGACCCCGAGGAAAGCCACCCCGGCGGGCAGAGTGATGAGTCCTCCAAGCCCAACTTCACAAAATTCATTGGCCGAACAAGCGGCAAGCCCGCTGAGAACGACATCGTCATTGCGCTTCAGATAGCTGGCATACGTGATGATGACGCCGAAGCCGACCGAGAGCGAGAAAAAGATCTGACCGGCGGCGGCGAGCCAGAGCTGGCGTCGCTGCAACTGCTCCCAGATGGTCACCTGCCGGAGCGCACCGGGGGCTGCGGCAGCGATGGTGGCCCGGTCGACGACCTCCTGCTCCACCGCGTGGCCTTTGTCGTCCAGCTTGACTTTGCCATCCGGCCCCAGGTCCTGAAGAAAAGTTTTCTGGGGATTCCACATGTAGCCCAACCCGTTGATGACCGAGTTTTCCGGATGCGCCGGGACCGGGGTGCCCAGAGTGAGAACTCTGACCAGCACCACGAGGGCAATGACGACCAGAGCCGGCATGGCATACTTGCAGAACAGCTCGATGCCTTTGGAAAGCCCCCGGTAGATCAGCACAAAGTTGAGGATGAAAACCACAATGAGAAACGGCCAGGCAATGTCCATCCCAAAGCCCTTGAGGGCGGAACCATCTCCCCCCATGCCGACAAAGTTGCCGAAGAAAGCTCCCGCCTTGGCCGGATCCTCGAATTGGGAGGTCCCACCCTTGAGGAAATTCACCGCATACCCGAGACACCAGGCCTCGATGCAAACGTAGTACATGTAAACCACCACCGGGATGATGACCCCGATGACCCCGATAAATTTACCGGCGGGATGGCGGGTGATGTAGAATAGGATGCCGGGGCAGGAATTGAAACCCTTCTGCCCGGCCCTGCGGCCCAGTGCCCATTCGGCCCAGGCGATGGGCAGACCGATGATAAGGAAGGAGACGACATAGGCCACCATGAAGGCGCCCCCGCCATACTGCGCGGCCTGCCCGGGAAATCGGAGAAAATTTCCCAAGCCCACGGCGCTGCCGGCCACGGCCAGAATGACACCGAGCCGCGAACTCCAATTTTCACGCGTGGGACGACCGGACATGGAGCGGTTTTAAACGAAACCACTGCGTCCCGCAAGAACCAATTGGCGGCAAACCGATGGGCGACCCATCCGGCGTCAGGAACCTGCCGGCGGCAGAGCGTGTTCCGGAGCCGGTTCCGGTGACTCCGGAGCACTCCCCGGAGGGCCCTGGGGGGGATCCGGACGGCTGCATCCGATCGATCACGGCCTGGGTGATGTCACAGGCCGGAGCGGCATGGAAGATGACCGAGGCGTTCTTGGTCAGAATGACGTCCAAACCCCTCTCCCTGGCCACAGCGAGGGCATGAGGGGTGATCTCCGCACGAAACCCTTTCACCAAATCGAGGCTTTTTTGCCTGAGGTCGGCGGCCACCTTTTGCCGGGCCTCTTCGAGCTGACGTCCGAGGTCCTGCTCGAGTTGGGCGGCTTTCTGTTTCCCCGTTTCGTCGAGGATGAGTCCGATCACGGCCTTTTCAGCCTCATACTGTTTCTGCAACCGGAGGGTGAGTTCTTCGATGTGATTGGCGGCGGCGTCTTGCCCGGCTTTGATAGTCGCTGCCATTTCGATGTCCTTTCCCAACGCTTTGGCCACGAGATCCAGATCGACCAAGGCGACCCCAGCGGTGGATCCGGAGGAGGCTCCTCCTTTCAGAAAGAGGGCAAGCACACCGGCCAGCGCGCAAATCGCCGTGACAGTTACCACCACCTCGTGAAAAAAATTTCTCCGATGGCGGCGCGAACGGAGTGCGGGCTCGGGAGGAGGGATCATGAGCAAATCACACGATCGCTGGCTCCGGAGGCGGACCAGTAGTTCGCGGAGAATATCCGTTCGTCCAAGGGAATCATCGCCGAGATCCGCATTTGGAAAGGCCGGGCCGTCCTCGTCGATCTCACCTTTGACGGCAAACCCTTCCGAGCGTTGCTCAGGGAACGGGTGAAGTGACCCCTTGAAGCCTAGAGACTCATCCCGAAACGCTTCAGGACGAGGGTCATCAAATAATAAAGGATCATCGTCACGAAAACGCAGACCGCCATGGTTCCCCAGAAGGGCATGCCACGTCGGATCAGCCAGGGAAAGACGAGGAACATGGGCAGACTGGGGAGGACAAACCAGAAGACCCCCTCGGAATGCGACGCCAGCTTCTGTACCCGCGCTGCGGGATCGGCCTGCAGGCCATAATAAATCCAGACGAAGGTGATCAGGCTGACAAGAGGCAGCGACGCCAGCAGGCTGCCCAGGAGCGGGCGGCTGTGCCGGATGACCACTTCATTGACGAAGTAGATCAACCCTGCCGAAAGAAGCAGTTTGAGCAGGACAGGCATGATACCGCAGGTCGGTCAGGCTCAGTTGCTGCGGAACGCCAGCAGGAGGCGCAGCACATAATAAAACAGGGTCGCGATGCTGGCGAAGAGCGCGAGGGAAGCGGCCACATACTGGTTCACCCCGTAATGGCGCATCACGTTCGAAGTGTTGTAAAGAATGGATCCGCTGCAAAGCACGATCATGGCGGCGGAGAACATCCAGCCCAAGGTGAATCCAAAAAGCATGGCGGTGACAATCAGTCCAAGGGCAACAAAACCTCCCACCATGAGGAAAATGCGGAGGAATGAAAAATCCTTCCCCGTCAGGAGGACGACCGCCGTGAGACCGGCAAAGAGCCCGCCGGTGATATAGCCTGCGGTCACCAGGGTGTCGGGCGCCTTCATCTGGGCGAAAAGGATGAGCGGCAGGAGGATGAACGCCTCCGCGACCACGTAAAGACCAAGTCCCAGATACTGCACCCCCGGAGCGGTGTCGGAATGAGCCCACCAATTGGCCAGCCAGGACACGCCGACAAAAGCGATGAGCACCATCCACCAATGCCCTGTCATGCTGCCGGCCAGTTTCAGGGCCCAAGGCTGCTGAAGGAGCCAGTATTCAAGGCCGACAAAGGCACCTAGGGCGAGGGCCAGGTGACCATAAGTGCGCTGGATGAACGTTGTCCGGTCCTGGGTGTTGACGGTGTCGTAAGCGGAAGCGTAGTTCATGAGAGGAACGTTGTAGACTGGTTTACCGTGCAGATTACCGTTGAACCGCAGCCGCTTCAAGGAAGAAATCCGCCCCGCTGCCGCACTGCCTCGAAGAGACAAACCGCCGTCGCCGCGGAAACATTGAGGCACGGCACCTCCCCGAGCATGGGGATGCGGATCAATTCGTCGCAGTTTTCTGTCGTGAGCCGCCGCAGGCCAGCTTCCTCCCCGCCCATGACAATGGCCAGCGGACCGGTCAGGTCAGTCTCATAGAGGCCGGTCGTCGCCTGGTCAGACGTTCCGACGAGCCGGACTCCGCTTTCCTCCCGCAGGCGCTCCATGCAGCGCGCGAGATTGGTGACCGACACCACCGGAATGTGACCAGCGGCCCCGCAGGAGACCCGGACCACCGTTTCGGTGACGGGGCAGCTGTGGTTGCGCGGAGTGATCACGGCAACCACGCCGGCACCGTCACAGTTTCGAAGGCAGGCCCCGAGGTTGTGGGGATCCTGAACGCCGTCGAGCACCAGCAGAAGCGGGTCGGGATGGCTCTCCAGGAGAACCGCCAAATCGTCCTCGTCAAGACGGGCGATGCCACCTCCCTGGGTGTGGCGGTTGGCCCGGGCAGGTCCGGAGTGACCTGTGCGGTTGCGGTTGGGGTTGGGGGATGGATTTGGTTTGGGGCGCGACATTTTGGGATTGTGAAAACGGGCGGGACAAATGAGAATCGGCCCATGAAGCCCATTCGCATCGGTATTCTCGGTCTGCACCATGACCACATCTGGGGCAATCTCAAGGACCTTTCCGCAGCGGAAGGAGCGCAACTGGTCGCATTCGCCGATCATGAACCCGCCCTGAGGGAGAAGTGCGGGGCCCTTTTTCCCGGCGCTTCCGCGTGCGCAGACTACGACGACCTCCTCGCCCGGGACGATCTCGATGCCGTGTATGTTTTTGCCAGCAACCGCCTCGGGGAGGAACTGACTGTGGCCGCCTGCGACAGAGGCTGGCACGTTCTCGTCGAGAAGCCCATGGCCTCGACCCTGGAAGGCGCCGACCGCATGCTGGCGTCCGCATCGGCGAGCGGCGTGAGGTTACTGGTGAACTGGCCCATCGCTTGGCAGCCGGTCTATCAGCAGGCCCTGCAGCTCGCCCTAGAGGGGGACATCGGGGATCTCTGGCAGGTGAAATACCGGGCCGCCCACGCCGGGCCACGCGAACTGGGCTGCTCCGAGCATTTCTGTGACTGGCTCTACGACGCCGCGTGGAATGGTGGCGGCGCCCTGATGGATTATGGATGCTATGGCGCGGCCCTGTCCCGGCTACTCCTCGGACCGGCCCCGGCGGTTACTGCGGTCACCCTGCAGGGCCTCAAGCCCGGCCTGGAGTCCGAGGACAATGCCATCCTCCTCTTCCAATACCCGCGGGCCTTGGGAATCGCGGAAGCCAGTTGGACCCAGAGCGGGGACCTGACGAGCTACGTGGCAGCGCTTTACGGCAGCCGGGGCACCCTCGTGGCAGAGCCGGGAGGAAGGCTCCTGCGCGCCGATGAGGAGCATTCGGAAGGGGTCGAGTTGGACGTGCCCGCTCCTGCGCCGCACCTGGCCTCAGCCACCGCTCACTTCCTTCATCTGATCCGGCATCCGGAAGCGGCGTGCCATCCGCTTTGCGATCCGGTCGTCGGCCGCGACGCCCAGCAGATGCTCAGCGCGGCTTATGTTGCGGCCCGCGAGGGAAGACGGGTGAATGTGAAGGAGGAAGGCTGAAGCCGAGCCAGCCACCTGGCAGCCAGACTGGGGCCGTCGCTGGTCGCTCTCTCAGAGAGCCTTGATGAAGGCCGCCACCTTCTCGGGATCCTTGATTCCGGGGGAAATTTCGACGCCGCTGGCGACATCGACGCCGAAAGCCCCCGTCTCCGCGACAGCGGCGTCGACGTTGTGCGGGGTGAGACCACCGGCGAGGAGAATGGCACGGTCCGGCCAACGCAGGACGGCTTCGCGACCAAGCGCCCAGTTCATGGTACGTCCGGTCCCACCATACTCGGTGGGATTGTAGGCATCGAGCAGCAACGCGTCGCCGGGAAAGGTGGAGGCCTCATCGAGACTGCGCCGGTCCCTCACGCCGAGGGCCTTGTATACGGCATGCCCTTCTGCCAGCAAGGTCTCCAGCAGGGAGGGCGACTCATCCCCATGCAACTGGGCGGCATCGACAAGACCGCTCTGGAGCATTTCCCGCACTTCCTCAACCGGGGCATTGACGAACACGGCCACCCGCAACACCTGACCGGCCAAAGCTTCCAACCAAGGGCGCGCCAAAGCAGGGTCGAGGTAACGCTTGGATCGCGGCCAGAAATTCACGCCGATGGCGTCGGCCCCCTGGAGAACCGCCCAGCGGGCATCGTCCGCATTGGTCAGGCCGCAGATTTTGACACGGGGTGAGCCGTCAGGGCGGGGATCGAGGAAGCGGGAGAAGCGCGTGGACATACCGAAGAAAATAGGAGCGCGTGACCTCAGGCGACCTTCCAGGGCAACGGCTGCCCGTAGAGGTGCGCTTTCACATTGGCCACCACGCCATCCAGGAGCCTCCGACGGGCCTCACGGGTCGCCCAAGCGGTGTGCGGGGTCACGATGAGATTGGGAAGGTCGGTCGCCAGCAGGGGATGATCTGCCGGGGGAGGTTCGACGGCGAGCACGTCGAGTCCGGCCCCCCCGAGATGCCCGGAACGGAGGGCCTCCGCCAAGGCCAACTCATTCACCAACGGACCGCGTCCGGTGTTGATGAGGAAGGCGCCCGGTTTCATCAGGGCCAGGTTTTTTGCATTGATGAGGTGCCGCGTCGCCTCGGTGAGCGGGCAATGCAACGTCACCGCATCAGCCCGGGCCAGGAACTCGGCGAGTTGCAGTCGGGGCCAGGATGGCGTGGAGGAGGAAGCCGGACTTCCTTCGCGGGCCAGAACGATGATCTCCATGCCGAGGGCTTCCCCGATTTTTGCCACCGCGGAACCGATCGCACCGAGGCCAACGATGCCGAGGGTGCGGCCCGAGAGTTCGGTCATGGGATAGTCGAGCCGGGTGAAATGCGGGGACTGGGCCCAAAGCGGAGCCTCCTGAGCATAGCGATGGACGTTGGTCGCGAGATTCAACAGCAGCGTGAAGACATGCTGGGCAACGGAGTGAGTCGAATAGCCGCTGACATTCCCCACCGCGATGCCGCGTGCCCGGGCCGCATCGAGATCGACATTGTTGGTCCCGGTGGCCACGACCTGGATGAACCGCAGGTCCGGAGCCGCATCCATCACCGCGGCATCGACGAGCACTTTGTTGGTCAGGATGACGCTGGCTCCGGCAACCCGGGCGGCGCGGTCCTGCGGGAGGGTGGTGTCGTGACAGACCAGATCGCCCAGCGAGGCAAGCGATGAGAAATCAATATCCCCGGCATCAAGGGTGCTGCGGTCGAGAAAAACAAGGCGGGGCGTTGGATCGGGCATAGGTCTCTGCAACAGCGGAAGGGAGGCCTACGATGCGCCGGAAAAGGGGGGGGAGAAAGCAAAAAAACATTCCGACAAGCCCTTCCGACAAAGCAAGCCTCAGGAACCTTCTCCGAGGGCAGGGCACCAAATGCTTGTGCAGCCGCGCAGGAGGTGGAATGATCCCAAGTTTGCTCCCTGGCATGTTTGTATCGATCCCCAAAAGCACGCGTCTCACCGCCCTGACTCTTTGCCTCGGAATGACGGGACTGTCCGGCTGCTTGAAAACGATCCAACCGCTCACCGCCAGCCCCGCTGTGAAAGGCGATCTGCTAGTAGAGTCCCGCCTCTGGCGGCAGAAAACCAGCCTGGCGGAGGCCCGGGACCGGCTCAGCGAAGCGCTGCTCTCCGTCGATGCCTCCCAGGGTCGGCTGGAAAAGGATATCGCCCATGCCAACCGGGACAAGTCCTGGATCCTGCCGGACTCCATCCACTCCCTGCCCCGCCGGGATCGGGAGAGAACCGGCATTATTCTGGTCCTCGGCTTCAACCAAAAAGAAGGTGACAAGCCCAAAATGGTAAAACTCATTGTCGAGGAGTTGCGAAAAAGAGGCTGGCAAGCCAGTCTCGTCCAACTGGGCGAATGGGGAACTCCGGAGGAAAATGCCAACGCAATCGATGCTCATCTGAGACGTGAATTGCCCAAAGTCGACCGGGCCATCGCGGTGGGCTTCTCCAAAGGGGGAGATGACTGGGTGCACTGGGTGCTCGGTCCCGCTCGGTCGATGCCACTCGCGGAACGGGAAAAAATCCGTGTTTCGCTTCAATTTGCCCCCATCCTGCGGGGGTCGGCGGCCGCCAAATGGATCACCGAGACCAAAGGTCCCCTGGGAGCCTACATCCGGAACAAGGTCAGAAAAACACGCGAAAGTCACGAAGACCGCCGGTTGGAAGACGTCGCGGCGATCGCGAATGACCCCTGGGTGGAACACCCCGTTCCCCTCTGGAAAGAGATTCTTCCCCATTTGACGGCGGTGCACTTTGTCGCCTTGCCCGACGATGAAAAAGGCCTTCCCAGCGCACCCTCAGATTTCCGGCTCTTCAGCAAACTGGTGGCCTGGGGCATGCCTTGGTCGGGTCCGCTCGACGGCTTGGTGGAGTCCGCCGCACAGGTGTTCCCCCCCGGCGAAACCACCCCGCAATGGGTGGTGCGGGTGCGGGGATCACACGCCCTGCTCAATGGACGCTATGTCCAAGGAGGCGACCGCACCTCCGAGCTGTATTGGAAAAGTGAAGAAGAAGGCTGGAGGGGCGGACTCGAAATGATGGATGCCTTCATGCGGGCGTTTCCCCGCGCTACCGCAGGCTGGTAGCAGGGTGCCCCAAGGCCACGGAAGAGGGTGCCTTCCGGCCGCTCATTCTCCGGAATGGCGACGTCCCCAGACCGCGGCGAGGAAACTCCCCACCAGACAGTGAACCAACGCCGAGATGGCACAGGGGGCCGCCGCGGTGAGACCAAAGTGAGTCTTCGCCAATTGGGCACCCAGCCCGCTGTTTTGCATCCCGACCTCGATGCTGAGCGTTCGCCGGTCGGCGAGAGGATACCCAAAAAGCCTGCCGGCTCCGAACCCCAAGAGAAACCCCAGCACATGCAGGGTGACGACCGCCACCAGTAACACGGGTCCGGCTTCGAGAATGCGGTCACGGGTTTTTCCCACGACGCCACCCACAATCAGGACAATCAAGAGAATCGAGACCAGGGGTGACAACGCCCGGGCCGGGCCGAGGCGTTTCCCCGCAAACTGGTTGAGCAGCAGGCCTCCGATCACGGGCAGGAGCACGATGAGACAGAGCTCTCCTATCATCGCCCACTCATCCACCGGAACAATTTTGCCTCCATAGAATCCGGTGAGCCGGGGGGTCAGCAAGACGGCGGCCAGGGTGCTGCACATGGTGAGCAACACCGAGAGCGGCACATTGGCCCGTGACAGATAGGTGATGACATTCGAAGCCACACCGCCGGGACAACAGCTCACCAGGATCATCCCAATTTTCAAGTCATCCGGAAGGCGAAAGAGGTGGGCGACACTCCAGCCGAGGAAAGGCATGATGCAGAACTGGGCCAGGACGCCCAACGCGATGGTCCGGGGAGAGCGACAGACCGCTTGGAAATCGGCGAACGAGAGGGTGATCCCCATCCCCAGCATGATGACGCCAAGACCGGCAGCCATCAGTGGCAGGGTCTGGCCAGTGCCGGGAAGAGGAAGCCGGGCATCCAAAAACCAGGTATAGTGGGCAGGAAAAAACCAGGCCCAAACGACCCCGATAAGAGTCCAGAGCCAGAAAAGGTTGGAAAGACGCTGCAGCATGGTGATGCCCATTGTGGCGCGGTTTTTTCCCTCTGACGACGGAAAAAACCAACTCGACGTCACTTCCGTCAGGTCGAAAATAAGTCCCTTCCCCTCCCTCCAAGTGGCGCCATTGCGGGCTTGAGCGGCAAGGCTTTCCTCGCTTACAGTGCACCTGATACCCTTCCCGAACCATCATGTCTTTTTCCACCAGCCGCTTTTGCCCCGGTCCTCTGCGTCGCCGCAGCTTTTTGGAAATTGGCGGTCTCAGCCTGCTCGGGTTTTCCCTCACCGATTTCCTGAAACTCAAGGCCCAGGCCGAGGCCGGGAAACTCCCGGTGCCTTCGGACACCTCGGTCATTTTCATCTGGCTGCCCGGAGGGCCTCCCCACATGGAAACCTACGACATGAAGCCGGACGCCCCGGTGGAATACCGCGGGGATTTCCGTCCGATCCGCACCAATGTCCCGGGCATCGAGGTTTGCGAACTGCTGCCCCTCCACGCCAAGATCGCGGACAAGTTCACCCTGATTCGCTCCGTCTGCCATGAATTTGCCGACCACGGAGGTGGTCACAAGCGCTTCATGACGGGACGGGATCCCAAGGAGCCAACCGGGTTTGTCAATGACGCGCCGGCGGTCACCTCCATTGTCACCAAGATGCTCGGAGAACGCGCCGACGGCCTGCCCAATGTGGTCGCCGGAGTGGATGCGGGGCGCAGCGGCATCGACGTGTTTTCCCTTGGAGCCAGCTATCTCGGGCCTTCCCAGGTTCCCTTCATGGTGGTGGGAGACCCCAGCAAACCGGACTTCCAGGTGCAGAACATCTCCGTCAAACCGGGCATGGAGACCCGTCTCGAGGACCGCCTGACCCTGCTCCACGGCATTGACCAGCTCCGGCGTGACGCGGACCGCGGCAGCATGATGGGGGCCATGGACGGCTTCAATGAACAGGCCTTCGGCATGCTGACGAGCAGCAAGGTTCGCGAGGCCTTCGACCTTTCCAAGGAACCCGACCGGGTCCGGGAACGCTACGGACGCCATGCCTACGGGCAGCGAGGACTGCTCGCCAGGCGGCTCATTGAAGCGGGCAGCCGGTTCGTCACCATGGTCTGGGAAAATCCACAGCCCGGTCAAACCATGCCGAAGGACTGCTCCTACAACTGGGACTCCCACGCGGTGAATTGCCACCTCTTCAACGACGCCCGATGGAGGCTTCCCTATTACGACCAGGCACTCACCGCGCTGATCGAGGATCTCCATCAACGTGGTCTCGAAAAGAAAACCCTGCTCATCGCCACCGGAGAATTCGGCCGCACGCCGAAACTGAGCACCTCCAAAGGCACCCAGACCGGCGTCATGCAACCGGGGCGCGACCATTGGCCGAAGTCGATGTCGATGCTGGTAAGCGGCGGCAACATGAGGACCGGACAGATCATCGGCGCCACCAATGCCAAGGGGGAACACCCCGTCGAGCGAATCCTTTCCCCGAATGATCTCTGGGCCACGGTTTATGCCCACCTCGGCATTGATGCCACGCAGAATCTGATCGATCATCAGGGACGGCCCAACCCGATCCTGCCCTACGGCAAGCCGATCGAGGAAATCATGCCGCAAGCCACCTGATTCTGCAGCATGCCTGAAAGTGCCCCCCTGACCGACGCTTTTGCCATTCTCGGCCTGCCGAGACAACTGGATCTCAAAGAAGCAGCCATCGAGGATGCCTGGCGAGCGCTCAGTCTCCGGCACCATCCAGACCGCCCCGGAGGCGATGCGGCCCTCTCCGCCGGTGCCAATGAAGCGCGGGAAACACTGCGCCGCCCGGGTTCGCGCCTCCGCCATTGGCTGGCCCTCCACGGGCAGCCGGCGGCGCGTTCGGCGGCTTTGGACCCCGCAACCATGGATCTCTTTTCGGCGGTGGCCGAAGGACTGACCAAAGCGGACGACGCGCTGAGGCGCAAGGCGGCCGCCACCTCCGCCATCGGGCGGGCCAGCGTGGCGGCGACCGAACTGCAGGCCCAACTCGGACTTCAAGCCCTGCAGGGACGCCTCACCAGCGGACTCACCAAAGCCGTCTCCCAATTCGCCGATCTCGACTCCCGGTCCACCGCGGAGGGGGTCGAGGCGGTGCTGAAGGAGGCCCGGACGCTCGCCGCAACTCTGGCCTTCCTCGAAAAGTGGGAAGCCCAGTGCCGGGAAAAGCTCCTCGCACTGGCCACCTCGGCCCTGTGATGCAACCGTCCCGGCCTGTCAACGCTGGGGAGGCGTGACCTCCCGGACGACCGCACCATCGTTCTCACTCATAATGAGCAGGCTGAGGCGCTCGGTATTGTCGAGATCGTTGGTGCTCAAACTGGTGTAGTCGAATTTGCCACGAAGATCGGTGTAACCGTCTTTGTAGAACCGGACCACCCCATCCTGCTGCTTGGCGTAGACTTTGACATAGACCCGGGACAGGGGTTTGCCAGTCGCGGAATGCCGCACCTGCACCAGGCCATACGCGTCGGAGGTCTCGACTTTGAGAGAGTTCGCATAGACCGCGGCGTATTTCCGCTGACCGCTCCCCACGATTTCGACCAGCACATTGCGGCTCGCAAAACGGGGCGGCACAGGGAATTCGAGAATGTTCCGGTCCGCCGCGAGATCTTTGACTTCGGTCATATTGGGCCTCAGATAGCTGAAACGTTGACCGCCCTGGGAGACAAACGGATTGCTGCTGAAAAGGAACTCCAGATCCATCTCATAATAGTTCACGCGGATTTGTCCCAGGTGATGGTAATCGATCCGCACCTTGCCTTCCTTGGTCTCCACGAGAAACTGGGGTTCGGTCGCGGCAAGGGCTTCCTGTTGCTGTCCACGATCCTTGGGATCGGCGACCGTGAGAGCCTCACCACGGATCTCTTTGACCTGAGCCGAGACCTGCGCAAAGCGGTCCCGCCACCGGTCGACGGGTTCATCGGCATGGCGCGCCGCGATCTGGTCCGCCGCATCCAGGTCCTCGCGGTAGAGGGCGGCATAGGCCTGCAGATAGTCGAGTTGCAGGCCCGTCGGGACATTCCCGGGCCGGACCCGCCCCAGCCAGTCAAGCCCTTCCGACACCCGGTTCTGAAGGAAAAGATAGTAGGCCACAGTGGCCTCCTCGATGTCCGAGAACTCAGGACGGTAAATCAACCGGTGCATCGTCGCCTGGTATTGGGCGAGAAAGCGGTCGTTGAGAATGCGGCGCTCGCGCCCCAATTGATGACTCCTCGCGTTGACCAGCGGGAGGTATTCGAGATGCTGGTAACTGCCGCGATCCAGAGTGTCGAGACTGACCAGCGAACACTCCAACCAACTCCCGCATTGATCGAGGAAATCGTCCCGGTGACGGAGGTATTCCCGCGCCAAAGGCAGCACGTTGTGGAGTAATCCATACGACCAAATCGTCTCGTCGTAACGATGCCTGTTGTCGAGCAGTCCCGCCACATGTCGCAGAAAGTCAGGACTCTTCCGGACGCGCCAGGCGATACGGGAGAGATCGAGGCCTTCAATATTGTTGAGATTGAGGAAATCGATGACCTGGGTTTCCGTGCCGGACTGGGAAAGGTATTCCCAGGAGGTTTTGTCCACCGTCCCGAGCTGGTTCACGACCCGGAAGCGGAACGGTTCCGAGAACGCCACCACCCGCGCCTCCTTGGCGACCTGCACGGGGTAGTGGCGGAATCCTTCAGCCTCCCCCGAAGGCCGGGGGAAATAAAAGTAGTATTCCAGCTTTTGCGTGGCGTAGGGCTGAAGCCGGACCGGGATCGTCCGCGTGTAGTCACTCCCCTGGGCGGGGACTGAACCCTGCGGCACTTGGAGAAGCACTTCCAGCTTCTGGGTGGAGGATCCGGGGTTCGTCACCACCACCTGGGCCCCGTAGAGCACACCGGTGAGATACTCTTGGGGGACCGGTTTGTCGGCCTGTTCCCCATCGATCATCTGGTACCGTTCGCTGGCCCGGAAGAAACTTTGATTCACGAGAACCGGCACGCCCTGTCCGTCGAGCGGGGTTTCCTCGATTTCCTCATGGTAGGCCAGCAATGGACTACCGGCGGTGAGCGTCAGAGTGTTGTCTTCGATGGTCAGATCATGCTTCTCACTCGTGAAAGGAAGATCCATCACCGCCAGGGCGAGCCACATTTCAGCGAATGAACGGGAGGCGGCAGGGAATTCCCGTGAGGTGAAGCCTCCTTTTCCATCCCAGGTGGCGTAGTCCTTCCAGAAGGCATTCTCCGTGATGAGATCCGGGATCTGTTGATCCAGAGGGAGATGCCAATAGTTGTTCTCAGCCCATTCCCGGGTGGATTCCAATTGGCGAAAGAGTGCCCGGCTCTGCTCCCGATCGGCCATTTCCTCTTGCAATGCCTTTTCGCCCAAACTGCGGCGCATTCTCACAGAGGAAAGCTCGGAGAGACTGTCGAGATTTTTGGCAAGCTCCTCAGACATGGGTGCCGCAGGTGCCGAGGCAGCAGAAGAAGCAGGAAGATCGGCCTTCAGGGCTCCCATGGCCCCCCCTCTTGCCATCCCGGAAACATCCAGGACAATCTGGCTTTTGTCTCTGCCTCCGCTGCGGCCCAATGCTTCCCCATCCTTGAAACCAAAGTCCGCCGCTTCATTGAGACGGCGCCCGTGGAGAGCCCGGAAGAACCACACGTTTTCCTGATCCACATTCCGCGGCTGCAGGGCCAAACGGTCCTGTATCTGCCGGGCCACCGCAGCGGGTTCACTTCCGCCGAGTCGGGCCGCGAGAAGGATGCGTTCCACCGTGTTGAGCCGTCCATAGGCCCAGGCCAACGTATGGCGCTTCAAATCCGCTCCGGTCAGGTAATCGTCGAAAAAGGTCCGGTCTT
>JADZAX010000370.1 GCA_020852405.1 Verrucomicrobiales bacterium | reverse complement strand
TTCCCGGGGCAGCCCTGGATCCAGGTGGGACCGTTTGTGGATGCGCTGCTTGACGAGTGGCATCAGAACGAGTTCAACCGGGATGCCTTGGACAGCTTCGGACCGGACGGGAAGACTGGATGGAGCGAATTCGCCACCCTCGGGACCAGCTTCAACATCCGCTACCGGGTCATCAAGGACGGGGGCGCGAACAGCTTCAACGTGTTCAACAACGGAGTGCTGGGACCGTTCTTCCTGCCGATCAACAACGGGATGAGTCTGGAACTGCAGATTGATGAAACCCTCAATCAAACCACCGAGCCGGGCCTTGAGGAAGAACTGAAAGAGTCCGGGAACAACAGCCCGGCGGCGGGAGGATCAGCGGCACCGGCGGCGGAGGGGGAAGCCCCGGCACCCGCGGCGGGAGCGCCTCTGGATCCGTTCGGCGCCGGGGCGGCCCCCGAAGCGCCCGGGCCCATGCCAGCGGCGGGCGCCGCCCCGGATCCGTTTGGCGCGCCGGCGCCACCCGCCGGGGCCGCGCCAACCCTGCCTGTCGAGGCGGATCCGTTCAAAAGCTGAGACGCTCCCACGTTAACCCTTCACGAAAGGCCTTCCCTCCAACCAGGGGGAAGGCCTTTTTCATTCTTTGGACCGACCTCCCCTGCCCCGTGCCCGCATCTTCTCGACTTCCCTGCGGATCCGAGCCTGCAAGGCCGGCGGGGACAGCACCCTGGCCTTGCTTCCCCAACTGAGAACCCAACGGGTGATCTCCTCCAGACCATGCAGACAGACCCGGAATTCGATGACCGTTCCCTCGGGATTCATCGGTATGATCTCCTGCGTGCCATGCCATTGACGCTCCGCCACCACCCGGGCGGCATAACCTTCCAACCTGATGCGGACCTGGTGACGTGGTCCGCTTCCATCGCCGTAACTCCAGACCCCGAATCCCCCGCCAAGGTAGTCCCGCGCATTAAATCCCGGGTCCCGGAGGAACGTCTTTTTTTTCACTTTCAATCCCCTGATCCGTTGCAGGGCGAACGTCCGGACTCCCTTCCGCATCGGATCATAGGCCATCAGGTACCAGCCATGCTCGATCTGCCCCACGTGGTAGGGGTGCGCAGTCCGCAATTCCGGAATCGAGTTTGTGAGTTTGTGGTAGGTGAAAGAAATCTCCCGTTTCGCGCGCACCGCATCGAGCAGGTCTCCAAACAGGGTGGCATCCGCATCGAGGACTCCCGAAGCTCGGACCGAGAATGCCTTGTCCAACTCATGCCACTGGATGGACACTTCTCCTGGACAGGCCTCCGCGATTTTGCTGAAACTTTCCGCCAGCATCCGTTCCAACCCCGTCCCCCGCAGAGGTTCGAGAGCATGTCGCGCCAGGAAAAGGGCAACCAGATCGTTGCGTGAGAGATGCAGGAGGGGGAATTCCTGCACTTTCTGGGTGTAGTGGTAGCCATGCCGCAAGGCGTCATATTCCAGGGGCAACCCCAGTTGGTTGCGCATGAAACTGATGTCGCGCTGAATGGTTTTGGGTGTGACCTCGATTTCCCGGGCAAGTGTCGTGCAGTTGGGAAAGCCGCCCGCCCCCACCACCTTGTGGATTTCCATGACCCGCCAAAGAGCCGGACGACTGGATCCGGAGCGCCCGGAGAACGTTGATTCCACGAGTTGCGGCTCAGGCTTCCGGGATTTTGTGACGGCAGTTTTTTTCGTCATGCCGGTAAAATAATTCCACAACTTTCTTCTGTCACCCAGCAAATGTCCCACCCCCTGTGCGAATGTGAGAGCACCTTATGAATCCAGAAATCACCGAAATCGCTTACATCCTCGATCGCTCCGGTTCGATGGAACCCATGCGTGAACCCGCCGTCGCGGCCTTCAACGACTTCCTCAAGTCCCAATTGGATGTCCCCGGAGATGCCCGGTTGACGCTTGTCCAGTTTGACAACGCCTACGAAGTGCCGATTGCGGCGCGTCCCATCCATGAAGTGGAGCCACTGGCCGCCGCGGACTATGTCCCGCGCGGCTCGACCGCCCTGCTCGACGCGATCGGACGGACCATCAAGGAGACCGACCGGCGGATCCAATCCCTGCCACCGGACCAGCAACCGGGAAAAGTCATTTTGGCCGTTTTCACCGATGGGGAAGAAAATGCTTCGCGCGAGTTCACGCACCACCACCTTGCGGACCTGATCCAGATTTACCGGGATCAAAAAGGTTGGGCGTTCCTGTTCCTCGCCGCCAATCAGGATGCCATCGCCACTGCTGCGGGGATGAACATCGATGCCTCCCTGGGGGGCAACGTCGAATTCAATGCCAAGGGGATCCGATCCTCCGGCCAAGCGATGTCCCGAAAAGTCCGATCGATACGCCTGAAAAACACCCATCAGATGGATGTCCAGGCCTTCGAGGACGAGCGGAAATCTCTGGACGAAATCGTGCGCGAAGAGGAGGAACGCCTCTGACAGTCAGAAGGCGCACCACCAGGGCCTGGAAAAGCCTCTGAAAGATCCCAAGGTTGGCGCAATCAATTGCTTGCACCGCCACGAATCGGTGTCTTTGGTACGAAGGTTCATCTCCTTCTTCCCAAAGCCCATGAGTTCCCGTTGCACCGCCGCCGCCCTTCTTTCCTTTGCCCTGATTACAACAGCCTCCGCCCAGGAGTGGGCTCGCTTCCGTGGCCCCAATGGCACGGGATTGGGCGATGCCAAAGGTCTGCCTCCTCAGGTGACCATGGCTGATTATGAATGGATCGTTGATCTCGGTGGGTCGGGGGTCTCCTCGCCGGTGCTTTGGGAAAAACACATTTTCGTCACCAGTGCCGATGCCAATGCCCCGGATTCGCGCCGCCTCCACTGTCTGAATGCCGAGACTGGTGAAAAAGTCTGGGAGTGGGTCGACAAATTCACGGTCCATCACCAACACAAGTTCAACAGCTTCGCCTCCGCCACTCCAGTGGTCGATGCCCAGGGGATCTACCTGGTCTGGGGATCGGGTGACAAAAACATCGCCGTCGCTCTGGATCATCAGGGAAAAGTCCGCTGGACCAAGGACTGGCCCAACCTTTCCTCCGACCACGGAGTGGCTTCTTCACCCATTCTGGTGGGGCAGGTCCTGGTGGTCCAATCCGAGCACAAAGATCTGGGAACCAGCGCCATTCATGGACTGAACAAGGAAACCGGTGAAGAGATCTGGAAACACGAACGGCCCAATCCTCCTGCCAGCGACAAACAAAAGAGCGCTTACAGCACCCCGGTGCTGGTTCTTCCCAAAGGCGCGGAGGCCGGCAAGGAGATCCTCGTGGTCGTGAACACCACCCATGGCGTGGAGGGTTTGGATCCCCAGACCGGAAAATCTCTCTGGCAATACAATCCCGGATTCGGGCAACGCTCCGTCGGATCCCCGATCGTGATCGAAGGCGGCACACTCGCCCTGACTCTCGGATCGGGCGGAGGCGGCAAGGAATTCGCCGTGCTTCGGATCAATGCGGATGCCCCCCCCACCCCGCTTTACGAACTGCCGAAAAAAGCGATGCCCTATGTCCCCACTCCCATTGCCGGAGACGGCCTGCTCTACCTCTGGGGTGACGGCGGCGTGCTCACCGCACTCGATGCCGAATCAGGCAAAGAGGTGTATCAGCAGCGCGCCGGAGACGGCACCTTCTTCAGCTCTCCGGTCATCGCCGATGGAAAGATCTTCTGCGGTTCCCGGGACGGCGTGCTCGTGGCAGTCAAAGCAGGCCCGAAATTCGAACTGCTTGGCAGCAGCAAACTGGATTCTGGTATCCACGGCACGCCGGCGGTGGCACTGGGCCGGCTTTTCATCCGGACAGACACCCACCTCATTTCCATCAAGGGCAAGTGATCCTTGCCGGAGGGGATCCGCCCTGACTGTGGATCCCCGCTTCGGGCAGAACCGCAACCGGCATCCCAACGGATCCGGTGCTACCCCGTTCAGAGGGAAAGCAAGTCTTCCCCGTTGGTGTATTTCCGTACGGCTTCGCGATCGAGCTCCAGGCCCAGTCCCGGCTTGGTTGGAATGGGCAGCATTCCATCAGCATCCAGGGTCCACCCGCCAGCGGTGATCTCATCGATGAAGGGTGAACCCGTGAGGTATTCCACCAGATCGGTGCCCGGGAAGGCTGACGCGAGATGGAGGTCCGCGGCCAGTCCCACCGCCGTATTCCATCCGTGAGGGATGAACCGCACCCCGTGTTCCTGAGCCATCCAGGCAATGCGGCGCTCTTCACTGATGCCTCCGACCTTGGTCACATCGGGCTGAATGATGTCAAAGGCTCGCGCCTCAAGAAAGGGCTGGAACGCCTGACGACGGGTCAGCACTTCGCCCCCTGAAATGGGCACCGGGGAATGCTCCCGCAACTTGGCGAAATCTTCGAGCGAGTCGGGCGTGAGCGCTTCCTCAAACCAGTGCACATCGTAATCGGCGAGCATCCTGGCGGTGTTCAACGCCCACTTGTAGCCGTTGGGCCAGAAGGCGTCACTGCCGCCGGCGTCGACCATCAGGCGAGACTCCGCCCCGACCGCTTCCCGCGCCGCTTTCACGATCGCTTCGTCCGTTGCCGCGTCGCGCCTGCCGAACGGACCCCAGCCGATTTTAAAAGCGCGGAACCCTTCGGATTTCACCGCAAGGAGATGATCTTTCAGCTTGGAAGGTTCATCCATCAAGAGCGAGGCATACGGCTG
Source organism: Verrucomicrobiales bacterium (assembly GCA_020852405.1). Taxonomy (GTDB): domain Bacteria; phylum Verrucomicrobiota; class Verrucomicrobiia; order Verrucomicrobiales; family DEV007; genus JACKQE01. The sequence goes on along the minus strand of JADZAX010000370.1, from coordinate 3,340 downwards.
CACCCGCTCCCGGTAGCGCCCTCCCAGCAGCCTGCCCACCGGTTGTCCGGTGGCCTTGCCCAGCAGATCCCACAGGGCAATGTCGATCCCGCTGATGGCGTGGGTGATGGCTCCCCCGCGTCCGAGCCAGAACTGGTGCTGGTGGAGTTTTTCACTGACGCGTTCCGGCTCCAGCGCATTCTCCCCCCGGTAGAGCGGCTCCAACACGGCCAACGAAGCCCGGACCAGAGCATCATTGGTGAAGACACTGCCGAGACCGATCTCGCCTTCGTCGGTGTGAACGGCGATGAGGGTGTGAACGCAGTCCTCGGGGCGGAGCTCGTTGCTCCAACCACCTTCAGGGGTGGCGCCGCGCAAACCGGCACAACGGATTTCTCGAATTTTCATGGGTGATGGGGGAAATGCTTGGCTCTGGGTTCGAAGGAAACCTCCGCATCCAGCGGAAAGATGGGACGGGGGCAACGGGTATGGCCGAGATAGGGAAGATTCGCACTCGAAGATCCCGGGGCATCGACATTGACCATCCGTCGGCACCACGCCGCGTACATGTGGGGCTGGCAATGCGGGGATTTTATCACGACGGCGTCGAAATTCGCGGGATTCTGTCCGTGGGCGAGAAAATAGCTGCGATCGTAGAGGTTCACCGCGTGGCTGGCGGCGACGATGGTGAAATTCTCCACTTCCAACACAGCGGTTGGGCCAGCGAGCCATTCTTCCCCGAAAGACTCGCTCCGGAACCGGCCGTCGGCGAGAAGCCGCACCGGGGCGGCGACCGGAAGCGGGGTGAAGCGGTCCGGATCCAGAGTGCCCCCGATGGTCGTTGAGATGACCCCTCCAATGCCCGCCGCGAAAGCCTGCCGCACCGCGGCGGCGTCGACGATGGGCACCAAGGTGCGTCCGGAGTATCCGGCCCCGAGGAGGGCTTTCAGCAGGGCATTGCTGTCCCCGGAGGCACCGGAGCTGGTCGCATCCGCCGCATCGACCAGACCGAGCGTGCCCCCGGTGGTGTCCAGTGCGATCCGGACCATTTCTTCAAGGCTCACCAAAGGCACCCGCATCGCCTCATGGTTGGCCCAGAAACTCTCCGCAAGGCGCAAGGCTCCGTGTTCCGCCAGCAGAGGGTCGTTGTCGGTCACGACAAAGCTGTAAGTTTGCAGCTCGGGAACATCGGTGAAGGGATTGCCAATGAACATCCCGGCAGAGAGCCCCTTCGGGGATTGCTCGATCTCTTGAGCCATGCGGATGCTCTGGCCAAACAAGCCGGTCGCCGTGATCAGTTCATCCCCTCTCACCAGCGCCGGGATGGCCACTTTGGCGGTGACCGGCCGGACCTCTCCCGAGAGGATCCGCAGCAACAGACGAGCGGACCGTTGTCCGGTTTCGAAAAAATCGACATGCGGATAGGTGTGATAGGCCACGATGGCATCGCTCTGTTCCACCATGCGGTCGGTGAGAATGCCGTGCAGATCGAGCGAGACCACGATGGGAATGTCCCTCCCGAGAATCTTCCGCGTCTCCTCCAGCAGCCAGCCCTCGGGATCCAGTTCCTCCTCACTGGCCATGGCGCCGTGCATGCAGAAATAGACTCCGTCCACCGGCGGAGCGGCCCGGATTCCGTCGAGAAACTCGGACGCGATGCGCTCCCAATCCGGCCGGGCCAGCGTGCCTCCCGACGTGATAAAGAAGGCGCTGTAGGCCGGCACTACCTCCACCTCCCGGTCCGCATCAAACACGCTCAGAGCCCCGCCGATCTCATTACGGACCGTGCGGTGGTAGCCGAGCAGCTCCTCCCCGCGCCGGATTCCGAAGTCGTCATAACCACTGAGGTGAGGATTGAAGGTGGAGACTTCCTGCTTGCATTCGGCGATGAGGATTTTGGGCATGGCTGGAGAGGGATCAAGGTTTCGGGACACTGGCTTCCCGCCAGTCTTCATCAAAGTATCCGGCGCGGACGGTCTCCTCCGGAAAATCCGTCACGGCGGGTTGCCAGGTCCGCGCCCCCGGCAGAGCCTTCATCAACGCCCAGTCTCCGAGACGGGGAAACAGCAGGTAGTTGAAGGCGGCGAAGTCTTTCTCATGAAACGTGTGGCCACTGTTGATGACCACATACCGGTCACCGGCGAAAGGACTCGGAGCGATCAGGACCGGGGAGTGGTTCGAGGCGGAAGCGGAGGCTCCGCCGACACTCACCTCGTCGTGGGTCCAGGTCACCGGCAAATGCGGCAGCGCTTTGGCAATCCAGGGATTGCTTCCGGGATCGCCGAACAGAATGAGGTGCTTGTCCCGCAGGTCCGCTTCGGTGACATCGGTGTCGTTTTTCACCGGCAGATCCCCCCGCAGGTAGCGATGCCATTCGTATTCGAAACGCCGCAGACCGGCGGAGGCCCAGTCATTGACCTCCGTATGCCACGGCTGGCCGGTGCCGCGGACGCAAAGGAAGGGCGTGGCGAAGGCGTCGTCGATCGGGCCCTGCAGACCCGGGCGTTTGCCGGTAAGCGTCACCCGGCTCCGAGGGCCGTCGCAATGCCAGACCCCGCCGGATTGACTGAAGACCAAGGCCTCCCCCGGCGAATGGGACGGCACATCGATCCCGGCACCGTTGATCCGGATCCCGGTCACCGGCCGGTGGATGGCGAAACGGGTGATGTTGCGCGCTTCGGCGATGTCGAGGCTGCCATCGTCGGCAACCCCGGCGCGGAATTCGGCGCGTTCATAATGTCCCGCCAGAGCGAGCAACTCCAGCCAATGACAGCGGTTGTACTTGAGAGTCCAGGTGACGAAGCGGAGTTGCCGGGGATCGTGATCGAGGCCTTTTCCAACGTGCTCCCCGATGCGGCGCATCTGCTCCGCGTGGGTCACCGGATCGATGACGTGACCGGTGCCCGGAGAGATGAGATTCACAAAGGGAATGCCTTCCCGGGCAAACGCTTCGCCCATGATGACGTGGGCTTGAAAAAAGGTGTCCTTGTCACCGATCGCCCCGATCGCCGGAACGACGCCGGCATTCGCGGCATAATCCACCGAGTCCAGCATGTGCAGCCCCAGTTCCTGATGAGGCGGGAGCGGGCCGACTTTGATGAAGCCCGGAATCGGGGTTTCCGAAAAGCGATGCGTGTCCACATAGCCGCAATAAGGACCGATCGCGACAAAGCGGTCCGGATGCTTCAATCCCAGATGCCAGGTGCCCGAAGCCCCCATCGACATGCCGCGCAGCACGATGCGGTCGCGGTCGATCCGGTAGTTCCGGCACACCGCTTCGATGGCTTCAAACACATCCGTTTCCCCCGCCCAGCGGTAACAGTTCTCCACCCGGCCCAGCGGATGCAGTTCGATGTAATCG
>JADZAX010000369.1 GCA_020852405.1 Verrucomicrobiales bacterium | reverse complement strand
TGGGCATGGGATGGCGTCACGAGCAAAAGGCCCGCGAGGCACAGATGAATGGTCCGCCAGTCAGACATGAGAAACAGCAACGAGATTCCTCAGGCGGCCACCTGCGCCGGGGTCGGAATCTTGTCGATCATTTCCCGCAACAATCCATCCATGTTGACGGATTCGGCTTCGCCTTCGAAATTGAGGATGACCCGGTGCCGGAGGGTCGCGAGTGCGATGGACCGGATGTCATCGATGGAGACCGTGGTGCGTCCCGCCAGGGCGGCCCGGACACGGGCTCCCCGGACCAGTGACTGCATGGCTCGCGGACTGGCGCCATAACTCACAAAGCGACGGATCCGCTCCGGCGCCGACGGATCGTCCGGATGGGTGGCCAGAACAATCTGCGCCGCGTAATGGAGCACATGTTCAGCCACCGGGACATGGGTGAGGGCCTCCTGAAGCCGCAGGAGATCTTCTCCCTGCAGAACCTCGGCGAGGTCAGCCTCCGCAAACCCTGTCGTCCGCCGGGAAATTTCCACCAAAGATTCCTGCGTGGGGAATGGCACCTTGAGTTTGAAAATGAAGCGGTCTAGCTGGGCTTCCGGAAGCGGGTAGGTGCCTTCCATTTCCATCGGATTCTGCGTCGCCATCACAAAAAATGGAGTTGGCAAAACGTGACGCTCCCCGCCACTGGTCACCGCATGCTCCTGCATGACCTCCAACAACGCCGCCTGGGTCTTGGGAGTGGCTCGGTTGATTTCATCGACCAGCACCAGATTGGCGAAGACGGGCCCTTTTTCGAAAATAAGGACGCGGCGTCCCGACTCGGACTCGTTCACGATCTGGGTGCCCAGAATGTCCGCCGGCATGAGATCGGGCGTGCACTGGATGCGACCGGGTTCCAAACCGAGAACCCGGCCGAGGGTTTTTACCAGAAAGGTTTTGCCCAATCCTGGAACGCCTTCCAGAAGCACATGCCCCCGGGCAAAAATCGCGATCAAGACCTCGGTCAGGAGGTCGTCATAGCCTACGATCGCCTTTTGAATCTCGCTTTTCAGCGTGATGAAAGTCTCGTTGAATTCCTGCAGGTTCTTTTCAAGTGAATCGCTCATGGTGTTCGGTAAAAAATCAGGGAGATCATCGGCCGCTCCGAAGAGGCTCCGAGGATCGGTCTCAGCAGGGAAGGTTATTTTTTGTCTTCAAAACGCTGGCGCAAAGCCGAGAAGTATTTGAGAACGTGGGCCCGCCGTGACAGCGGGAGAGACTGCTCGTCCAGAGCCTCCTCCTGCACTTTGATGAAATCGCTCGCCAACTCCTGACGGGTGCGGGAAGCCTGCTCCACATGTGCCTGGCCTTGCACGGTCCTCATGGTGGATTCACCGTCGGCATTCACCTGCCCGGTAAGCTTGACATCCTTGCCTGATTTCAGAGCCTGGGTCGGATCATTGCCCAACCCGACGGTGCCGCTTCCGGCCTGGTTGCCGCCTGCCGCTCCACTGGCCACGGCCCCGGCGGCGGCGCTGCCAGCCTGCCCCAGACCAGAGCCCTGGGGGGCGGGAGCTCCCGGTGCCTGTCCGGGAATCGGCGCGGAAAGAGCCCCCATGCCTTGCCCCAGAGCCCCCAAAGGTCCCTGCTGACCAGGTTGTCCCTGCTGACCGGGCTGGTTGCCCATGGCCAATGCCTGGCCTTGTTGGCCTTGGGACTGCTGCTGCCCGGGGACGGGCGCCCCCTGGCCCTGCAAGGACTGCTGGCTGCCGGGAATCTGGCCGCTCGGGCTCTGTCCCTGCCCGCCCGTCGGAGCCATCACCGGAGGCTGGGCGGCAGGCACCTGGAAGTTCTGACTCTGGATGCTCTGCATCCCCTGCGGGGCAGCACCACTGTTGGAATTCTGCGCCAGATTCTGCATTTTCTCCAGTTTGCTGCCCGCGAGTTGGCTGCCGGCTTCCCGCAGCTTTTCGGACAAGGCCCGGAGCTTTTCCTCGGCGGCCTGACGCTGCTCGACCTGCCGGAAATACGCCGCCAAACGGTCAAAATCTCCCGCCGCCGGCTGGGGTTGCTTGGCCTGCAGTTTCCGTCCGGCATTGCCAACATGCTCACCGACAGGCTTCCCTTTATCCTGGTCAGTGGCCTTGCCCATGGTCCGCTCCAACGCGAGAGTGATCCGGGTCTGGGTCTCCTGGGTCAGCACCGGATCTTTCAAGGTGTCGGCCAACTGAGCGGCTTGGGCGGACGCCCCGGCCGAGTCCTTGTCTTTGATCGTCCCGGCCAAATCCGCGGTGTCGGGGTACTGGGCCATTTCCCGCAACATTTCAGCACTGGCCCACTCATCTCCCGCCGGATTGAGTTTTTTGGCCAAAGAATCAGCGGCCCGGGCGCGCGATTCCAAAGCCTCAAGAACATCACGGGCCGTTTTGTCGCTGGCGTCCGCCAGTTCGTCCCCCGCGCCATTGATCATCTCCTGCAGACTGGCCAGATCCTTTTTTTCTTCGTCCGAAAGCGCTTTTTCGATGGTGCCGATATCTTTGGCATCCTCTTTCAGTCCGGCGGCTTCTTCCGCCGCCGCAGCCACGGCAGCCGCATCCAGGATCGGAGAATCCGCAGTTCCATGGTTCCAACGGGGCAAAAGAGCCAACCCGAGCGCGAGAAGAGGCATCAACCAAGTGCTGCGCCACGCGGGGAATGGAATAGCCGCGGGAAGATCAGCCAAGGCACCGGGTAGTCGAAGCAGCGCGGTTTGGACATGACGCACTTCACCGGGCGGGAGGTCATTCGACGGGCCGCCTGCCGTGGCATACTCAAATGCCGAGGAAAACATGTCATTCCAGCCAGCCCGTTCATCCCACAACGTCAGCGCCTGGAGGGGGCGCAAAGCGCGCCACCAAGCCCAGATTGCCGCCGCCACCAGCCAAAGGCCTGCGAAGGCCGCAACTGACAGCGCGAGACGACCTCGGTCCCAGCCCCACCACCATCCCAGGAGGACCACCAAAAGAGTCGCCCCCCAGACCCAAAGGGAGCTGTCGATGAGAGCCGCCCGGAACCGGATGCGGTTCAAGCGGCTCGCGACAACCTGCGCGGCGGTCTGGAGAGGTTCGATGTTCACAGGCAAAGAGGCAGTTCTGTCACGATAGACACAAAAAGAGAGTTTGTCGAAAGGTCGATCACGCCATGGGCAGGAGATGGAAAGGTTCAGCCAAAGCGATCAGCCCCCCTTTGAGGCCGACCAAACACTGGGCCGTCCAATCCGGTTCGTTCCGCCTCCATCGCAAGTCGAAATCTGACTGATCGGGGATCATTCCTCCAGTCGCTCCAGAATGCGCTCTATCCGGCGACGGACTTCAGGGTCAGTGGAGGTTCCCAACTCCGCCAGCAGCAGTGCTCTGGCCAGGTATCCGTAGCCTTCCAAGCCTCTCGTGGCCTCCTCCCTCACTTGCCACTCTTCGGCTCCAAGTTGGCGGACGAGTCGGGCGATCTCCTGCCTGACGCCTTCGGCAACCGTCGGCTGGGGGTTGACCAACTCTACCACGTCACCGATCGGAGCATTCCAAGTCAGTCCGCGCTTGCGAAAAGCAATCGAAGTCTCCTCCAATGGGCCGGAAATAACGCCCCCGCCCCAGAGCTCGATCCGGAAGTTCGGTTCAGCCAAGGTGGCTCCCCCGGTGGCATCTTCCTGGACCAGGTTGACCAATCGGCGGATTTCTTCCGGTTTGACAGACACCTTCCCCCCCTGAGTCAGGACGGTGAACGTTTCATTCTGAACAGGACCAACGATGCGCTGCCCCCCCGTGAGGTTGGCATAAGTGGTCTGCGGGGAGTCCAACGGCGGAACCGCCGGGGCAGGGGTTGTCCCGACGGCACCTTTGCGCTGCTGGTAGCGCTCCAGCGCAAGCCGGGTCACGATGGATTTTACCGCGGAAAGCTCAATTTCACGAGGACCAAACCATTTCGTGGTCGTCGCCAGTTTTCCACCCCCCAGAAACAAAAAAGTCCGCGTTCCGTCGGCGAGTTCAGCGATGTATCCCACCGGTTCGTCTTCGACCGGTGCCAACCATACGAGATCGCTCAAAGGAAATTCCGCCTTCCCCCACGGAGACATTCCCTGGAAGGTGACACCACTGGCATTCGAGAGGGCGATCCGATCTCCGGAATGAGTTTCCACCAGCGCTTCCGCGCCGTCCCGGCTCCAATCGCCGTCACCTTCCTTTTCCGCCAGCACGAGGCGGTCCAACGATGGGAGGTCGAGATCGACTTTGCCGCCGCTCGCCATCTGAAATTGGAGTCCATCGGAAACCACCTGTCCGGAGAAAATTTCACCGGTGCGGAGGAAGACCCGCGCCGCATCACGCTTGCCCAGATTGGCCCCTTCGATGGCTGCGATCTGGGCGAAGGGAATGTCGGCGGCCCCGTATTCGCCCTCGATCCGGATCCCACCGCCCAAGGCATCCCCCACGAGACGGGTATCACCGCTGATCGCGAGGACATCGCGTCGGCCACGCTCCACGCCCAGCGCCGCCGTGTCGATGCCTCCAAGGAGGGACTCCGGTCCGGAGGTCCCGCCCGTCTTGACATTAACCACCAGACTGCGCAAAGCGGCCGGCAGTCCGGAAAGGAGCCGGTCCGGCAGGGCCGGACGGAACAGCGTGACCAAATCTTTTCGCTGAAAGCCGCGGGGAACCGGAACTTGGCGGACCGCCGTGAGGAGGGCCACCGAACCACCCGCGGGCACCTGCAGCGAATACTGGAACTCAAACGCATACCGGTTCTGGTAGACGATGGCGGGTTTGACCAGAGATTTGGGGGAGGACAACCCATAACGAAACGCCCGGGTCGACTGGCTGGAACTCGGAGTGACAATGACGCCGGACTCCCTCGCGCTGAGTTCCGTCACCCCGGAATTGCCCTGGTCGGACATGACTGATTGAAAGTTGTTGCTCGTGTTGTTCTTGTAATTGACTTGGAACCCGAGGCCATTCGACGTCAAATTGGTGAAAACGTCCACATAGCGGACCACCCCCACGTCTTCGAGCAGCTTGATGCGCCGCACAATCTGAAGGCCCTGCTGCACCGAATTCTGGTCGACCAGCACCCATTCCCCGTCGGCATTGGCCATCGGCTGCTGGGTATAGAACTGCCGGTTGTTGATGTTCAGGTTCATCCCATTGTTGAGGAGGGAATTCCCGACGCGCGAAATGGCTCCGTGTTCCTCAAATTGCCAGGCATTCCCGGCCTTGTCGAGTCGCTGTGCCGGCGTCACCGGAACAAGCCTTTCCCCGGGCAACAACCCTGCAACGGCGGTTGTTGGAGCGCTTTGGGCATGGCCCGTCATCAAAGTGGCCGGAACAGACAACATCCAAAAGCCGACAAGCATCGCCCCAAAAAAGGGAGGAAGTCTCCGTGGCAACGCGATGTGGTGGTTCGTTTTCGTCATCATTCAGGCCTTTGATACCCCAGCAGAAGGGGCAGAGGAATTTTCCACTGCTCGCCCAAGGTCCCGATTTCCACCATGTACTCCCGGACGTTGCCCTGCAACTGGTCCCCTCCCACCAACTCGAGATGGAAGGTCCGGTTTCCGGAAGCATCCGTTTCATCCGCTGCTTTCATGGCGATCACATCTTCCAATTTCACGGCAGTGACAGCATTCCCCGTGATCAAATGGACCTCACCGGTGACAAATTTCCCCGGAAGCAGAATGTTGCCCCGCAGGAGAAACGCGGCGCCGACGGGGCTTTCTCCAGGCCCGAGATCATCGAATCCGAGCCACTCAGACTCGGGCTCCATCCCGGACGCCTCCCCACTGCTCCACAACGATCTAAGGTCCCGCCACTCCAGTTCGATCGGTTCAGGACGGCCGGCTACCATGAGCTTCAATGGATTGGCCCCTGGCAGCACGGTGAGCCGGGCTCCGTCCTTCGTCCAGAGCCGGTATTTCGCACCGACTGGGCCGCCATAGGTCAACCGGGCAACCGTTCCCAAGGGAGCCCGCCCCTCTCCCCAAGGCGAAAGGT